>JACDAW010000194.1 GCA_013695245.1 Pyrinomonadaceae bacterium
GCGGATGCTGTCCGAGGAGCGCCGGGTTAGTGCTGCGGGTTGGCGGAAATGGTCCAGAGAAGTGTTGCAGTCCAGTTAAGAAGTAGACGCGCGTGTTGTCCATCAACGGCACATCGCGTTGTCCGTCCGGGGTTGTGTGAATCAGCGACGCAGCACGCGACCAGTATTCGTAAGAGGTGTTGGTGTAGAAAATCTTTGGCAGCACGTTCTCACGCTTCGCGCGGTCGAGCAGCCCGGCGGTTTGGTGGGTTGCGGGATCGGTCTGCGGAGTGTCGGCGAAGGGAAAGAGATCGGTCGGGTAAAAGAGCGCGGTGGTCGGCTGCGCGTCGCGCGAAGGTTGCGCAAAGCGATGATTGAAACTGCCAATGCCTGCGCCTGCGACGTGAATGAACATGCCGTCAAACGCCTGTCGTCCTTCTTCGTCGGCGTTAAAGCCTTGATAAAGAAAGTGGCGCAGAAAGCGTCCCGATTGCGAGATACCGAGCGCATAAGCGCGCTTTGCAGAAGCGACGGCTTGCGGATCGCGTTTGAAATAAGAAGCCGCATCGCGCACCGCCGCCAAACCGAGTCCGACAACGACAGGGTCTTGTGCGAGGTAAACCACTTCGTAGATTCTGCCCGGCTCGAATCCGGTTTTGAGCGAAATGAAGCGGTTGTTTGGAATAACTTTGCCGTCTGCATTGTGGCGCGCGAAAGCCCACTCGCTGCGCGGTATCCTTCTTCTTTCACTGAGCGGAGCATCGCGCACGGTGAGAACATTGGAAGGACTGTTTGCGTCGGAGACGGCATACTCCGTGCCGCCGATCTGTCCGGTGATGACGTGACCGAGCGGGTGCTCGTAAGTTTTCTCTGAGACAACGAAATCAGAGCGAACTAATCCGGTAATTGGCTTCGCGCCGTCGCGCGCAATCGGCGCGTAGAGTCGCATCAGTCCCGCTTCATCACGCACGTCGAATTGCCAGCCGATCCAAACTAACGTCAAACCTTGCCGCAAAAGGAAGCCATCGCCGTACTCGGCTTCCGTCGTCGGATCGGAAGAACCGTTTGCGCGATTGATCAAGCGAAGGATGCCTTTGCCGCCGCGATTCGGAATCTCCATCAACAAAGAACCGTTGCCGCGATTTGCATCTTTCGGTTTTAGGATGTAGAAGTCGGCGGAAAATTCCACTTCGCCATCACGATTGCGCGGCGCTTTATCGAGATCGACGATAATACGATTGTGTTCGTTTTGCGGCTGAATCTTAAAGTATATTCTTCCTCTGATCTTCTCATAAGTCCCGGCAAGACCGAAGGATTTACCGCCGAGCACGTCCGCGCGCGATTCAATCACGACGCGGTCAACGCGCGCTTCAACAACGGGCGCGGCGATGATAAAGAAAAAGAGAGCAGCGAAAAGGAAAAGAAATCTCTTCATAGACGTTTCACTAAGGCGGCATCACAATCACAAACCCGCCGAGTCCCATTTGTGGATCACTTCGTTGACAAGCGCGGCAACCTTGTCCGTCACTTTGTTGAAATACTCTTCGGCCTTTTTCTGATCAAACTTCGGATAACCCTGCCCCGGTTGATAGAGTCCAATCGAAGAGGGAAACGGCGCGGCTGACCACGTTCCGGCGGGCGGATAAGGAGTCGCCAGTTCATCACGGTAGCGTTCGGGGTGTACAAGTGTCGGATCAATCGCTTGGATGAATGCGGTTTCGTTTAGCCCGGCGTGCCCGCCATCTTCGCCGAAAACTTGCTTGGTCACATCGGAAGCAAACGACCACCAGTTGATCACAAGCGTGCGGACGTGTCGTTCGGAGGCGACCTCGGCCGCGACCGCGTTAAGCACTGCTGTCTGCGGGCCGCCATGTCCGTTGAGGATGATGATGTTGCGAAAGCCGTTCTTCGCCAGTCCTTCGATCACCTGTTTGACGAACGGACGATATGCGGATTCCGTAATCTGAAAAGCGCCGGGGTAAGCTTCGAGGCTGCCGGTGATGCCGTAGGGAAGCGTCGGCGCGATCATCGCGTTGGTGCGTTCTGCGATGCGGCGCGCGATGGCAAAGGGCGCGGTGTTGTCCGCGCCGTTATTGATCACACCGTGCGGCTCCAAAGTTCCTGTCGGTAGAAGCACCGTTTGAATGCGCGAAGGGACGAACTCACGAAACTCCATCCAGTTGATGCGCTCCATCTCGCGCGTAGAGACGACGCTTCTTTGCGCGCCGCGTGTCGTCTGCGACTGAACGGAGAGCGGCGGTAAAATTAAATTAAAGAGGAGCGCTGCGGTTATTAGCGCAAGTCGGTTGTTCATTTCATCACCTCCGAGATTATGTCCACCTGACACGAGTTTCCAGAATGCGCCGCGCGCGCCGTTGAAACGTCTTGGTAACTTAACAGCAGGCACACCCGCATCAACTTTCGTGTAATCGCTTCGCGTTTATCTGAAGATCGAGGACGGAGCTTTATATATTACGTCCCAGCCTTCGTAAACCACGTCGGTCGCGCCGATCACAAATTTGACCACGCGCCACTTGCCGTTCTGTTTGCGCAGCAACGCGCATATCCAGTTGTCAAAAGCTCCTTCCGCAATTCTTTGCCCGTAGATCGTTCCTGTGTAATCCATCTCCGTCCCGTCAGGCTGTTGCGGCACGCCGCGCAAGAAAGCCCAGCCGTTCTGTGTCTTCAGGTGATCGATTTTAAAGATCACGTCCTTGCCGAGTTGCTTACGCACGGGCGCGCGCAGAGCATCAATAATCGCTTTACGCTCCGCGCCGCCGCGCTCCGGCGTTGTGAGCTGCGTCTGCGCGTGAAGGGGTGAGATAAGAAGGAAGAGGATGAGAAACAAGCAGAAGCTAAATTTTCGTAACATGCGCGAAGCGCCTCCAAAGGAAAATGTAGAAATGGTGCGCGGTCATAATAAGCCGCGCTGGGCTCAAAGCAAAATTTTTGTAGCCAACGAAACTAAACACGGGCAAGATAGCTCCACATGACCGAAAGCGAGGACGCACACGAAATAAAGGAAGACACAGCGGGCGAAGAAACGTCCGGCGAACTCATGCGCGCGGTCGGCGTGCGCGGCGGCACGGTGCTGAACATGATTGACATGATCGGCGTCGGTCCCTTTATCACGATCCCGCTCATCATCGCCGCGATGGGGGGGCCGCAGGCGATGCTCGGTTGGATTCTTGGCGCGCTGCTCGTCGTCTGCGACGGGCTTGTGTGGGCGGAACTCGGCGCGGCGTTCCCGCAATCGGGCGGCTCATATCGTTACCTGAGCGAGATTTACAATCCTTCGCGCTTGGGTCGCCTCATATCATTTCCGTTTATCTGGCAACTCACTTTCAGCGCGCCGCTCTCAATCGCTTCGGGGT
>JACDAW010000212.1 GCA_013695245.1 Pyrinomonadaceae bacterium
CGATTCGGCGGCGTGAGTCCGATGCCCGATGGCGCGCTCAATCTCGCGGGCTTCATTGATGATGCGGCCGAAAACATTTACGAAAATCGCCGCCGCTTTCTCACATTGTTCGATGGCGACTGGACGCTCGCCACAAGCTGGCAAACGCACGGCGCGGAAGTAAGAAGCGTAACATCTGAAAGCGAAGCGCGCGATGACGAAGTGCGTTGCGACGCGCAAACGACTTGTACGCCGAGCATCTTACTCGGAGCGAAAACCGCCGACTGCGTGCCCGTTCTGTTAGGCGATTGGCGAACAGGCGCGGCGGCGGCCGTCCACGCCGGGTGGCGCGGCACAAGCGTATCAATAGTTCAGCGCGCGCTCGAACGAATGCAACAGGAATTCGGCACGCGAATTCAAGACGTGCGCGCCGCCATCGGCCCTTGTGCGCGCGTGTGTTGCTACGAAGTCGGAAACGAAGTAATCGAACTTTTCCTCGCGCGTTTCAAAGATGCAGACGAACTTTTCGTTCCGACTCGCACGAATCACGCGCGCATCGATCTTCAAAGAGCGAACCTCAATCAACTGACACAAGCTGGTGTTGCGCCTGAACGCATTCACGTTGCGCCGCTCTGCACGATGGATCGCAACGATCTGTTCTTTTCCTATCGCTGCGAAAAAATTGTGCGCGGCCGCGTCGGGCGTTTGCTTGGAGTTATCGGTCGGTCAGCAAAATAAATTTAGCGACGCCTTCTCCCTCCGCCGCCGAACAATCCCGTGTTGATGCGCTTCACAGATTCATTTGCTTCGACGACCGTGATCGGCATCTGAACGTCGCGCGTCGCAGGCGGGTAACACGCATTGTCGTCGCAGCCTTGATAACGCACCCGCACATGCACTTGCGTCGTACCCGTCTGATAGTTCGCCGGAACGGTTACGTTGAAACGCATCACTGTGCGTCCCTCATAAACCGAGAGTTGATTAGCGAAGTTAAAGCTGCGTGTTTGCCCGCGCGGGTATGTAACGGGACTTAAGCGAATCCCGTTCGGCGCTTCAACGCGCACAACGGTTGGGATCGCATATTTATCGAGCGGACGATTCGAGACGACGTGAAAGCCTTGCGGAATGTCGAGCACAACGGCCGCCTGAATCGTGCGCCCTCGCTGCGCTTTGTCCGCCGAGAAGAAACCGTTGACGCCGATGTTAGCCTGCATCACGGCGACAGGCGAAGCAAATCTCGAACGCGCCGCCGTTTTCGCCGGAATCGGGTTAAAGGAAGCCGCGAAAATAAGCAGCATGAGAGTGTAGTAAGTAGAAGATTGGTGTTTCATTCTTATAAGCAACGATCAGTTAGGATTTCAGAATTTCAAATAGCTGATAGCAAATATTGTTAAGCCCTTTGCACAATCGGGAGTTGTGTAATGGCATTGACGCGGCGCGCGGCGAGTTGCCCGCAAGCGGCGTAGATGTCGCGCCCGCGCGGGCGACGCACAAAAGCATGAAGGCCTTTCGCCGCAAGCACGCGCTTGAAACTTTCGATTCTCTCCATCGAAGACGGAAGATATGGCAATGACTCCGCCGGATTGTGCGGAATAAGATTTATCTTCGCTTTCAAATTGTAACGATTCAAAAGCTTAGCCAACTGTCGCGCATGTTCGTCCGAGTCATTCACTCCGTCGAGCATGACATATTCAAAAGTGAATCGCTCGCCGGCCTTCAAAGATTTCTCAAAGTCCTTGCACGCCCGCATCAACTCATCGAGCGGCCAGCGTTTGTTGATCGGCATCAAGCGGTCGCGCAACTCGTTAGTCGGCGCGGAGAGCGAGATCGCAAGGTGCGGGCGATCAAGCGTCGTCGCCAGTTCGCGGATGCGCGGGACGACTCCGGCGGTTGAAACCGTGACGCGATTCGGCACAATGAAAAGCCCTTCTTTGTCAGCCATCACGCGCAAGGCTTGCATCAACGGTTCAAAGGCAAGCATCGGTTCGCCCGCGCCCATAGCGACGAGATTCGTGCCGCGCGGAGGCTCGACACTAACTCCGTAAGCGTCGTTTAAGGCGATGATGATCTGTTCGACGATCTCGCCCGCCGTCAGCGTGCGGAGCAAACCGAGTTGCGCTGTAAGGCAGAAGTCGCATTTCAACGGGCAGCCGGATTGGGACGAAAAGCAGATTGTGTCGCGGCGCTCTTCAGGGATGAAGACGGTTTCGACCGGAAGATTATCGTGTGTGCGCATCAAGAGTCGGCGCGTGCCGTCTTCGGAGATGTAGCGCGATTCAACAGTGAGCGTGGCGGGCGTTGCGCGGTCCGCGAGGCGAGCGCGCAAGGGTTTAGGTAAATCCGTCATCTCGTCGAAGTCGCGCAAGCGGCGCGCCTGTAAGTTATGAAAGAGTTGACGGGCGCGAAAGGGCGGCTCTCCGAATTCTTTCACAAAGTCGGCGAGTTCTGATAACGATAATCCCGCGAGATGCGCTTTCTCTTCATTCATTGTAGAATTATTTTAACATCCCGCGCCGCTTGCAATACAGTTATTGCAAACACAATCCGAGAATTCGGCGCGCACAATCAAATCGTCTTAGCTCAAAACTGAGTTGCAGATGAGAGCGAAAATTTATATGCAGCAACAAGAAAATCCGACCAACAGTTTGATGACGGAAGACGGCGCGCTCGTTGCCGAGTTGCAAGAGCGTGAAATTGAAATTGAAGCGATCAAACAAAAAGCGCAAGATTTAATCGCTGGATTAAACGATAGACAATTCAATTGGCAACCGGACGCGGGCGTCTGGTCAATCGCCGAATGTTTGACGCACTTGAACGTTACAAACAATCAATATTTGCCCGTCATCAAAAATGCCATCGAGCGCGGGCGCGCAAGCGGCTTGTACGGGCGCGCGCCATTTCATCACGGATTTCTCGGCAACTGGTTTGTGCGCTTGATGGAGCCGCCGCCGAAAAGAAAATTCAAAGCGCCGAAGGTGTTCACACCACCGCGCGGCGAAACGCTCGAAAGTGTCACGCCGGAATTTATGCGCATTCAAAATGAAATTTCAACTTGCATACGCCGGGCAAACGGATCGCACCTCGCCAAGATCAAGATCGCTTCGCCCGCCAGCAAACTTCTGCGATTAAGTCTCGGTCAAAGCTTTGCTTTGCTGGGCGCGCACGAACGACGCCACCTCTGGCAAGCACAACAAGTCAAGAATCATCCAAGTTTTCCTGCAACTTAGGCACTGCGCGCTAAGCTTGCTGCAAATTTCATTTAAGACTTTCAACCTCTCGACCTTCAACGTCGAGCATCACGAGCGTTTGCCCCGCTAGTTCGTCGAGCGCGCGGAGATTCGTTTCAACAACTGCTCGGTCGCCGACGACGAGCGTGATCATCTCCGACGTGTCGAGATATTTTTGGGCGACGCGATTGATGTCATCAATCTTAACGGCACGGACGCTCTCAATGTAATTGTCGAAGTAATCCATCGGCAGATCGTAGAGCGCGATGTCAGTCATGCGGTCAGCAACTTGCGCTGGCGTTTCAAAGCCGCGCGGAAGGCCGCGAATTATTCCTTTCTTGGCAAACTCCAACTCCTCATTCGTGACAGGTCTTGATCCGCGCACGTCGCGCAACTCCTTGATGATCTCGCGGACGGCTTCGACGGTCGTATGCGTGTGGACGCTTGCGCTGGCAATGAACGGCCCCTCTGCGCGCCGGAAAGAGAACGCGGTGCGCGCCCCGTAAGTATAGCCTTTGTCTTCGCGCAGGTTCAGGTTAATGCGCGAAGTGAATTGCCCGCCTAAGATCGTGTTAAGCAACAGCAGCGGAAAATAATCGGGCGTTGAGCGGGCGACTGCAACGCGCCCTGTCACGATCACCGACTGCGCCGCGCCGGGACGATCAATAAGGTAAAGCCCGCGTTGCTGCGCCGATGGAATATCATCGGCGGTGGGTTCTATCTTTTCAGCCGCGTGCCAGCTTGCAAAGCTTGCTTCGAGCTTTGGAATCAACTGATCCGCTTGCGTGTCTCCGACGACGACAAGCGTCGAGTTGTTAGGGCGATGGAAAGTTGCGTGGAAATTTGAAACATCCTGCTTGCTAATGGAGCGAAGCGAATCCGCATCGCCGATCATGGGATGGCCGTAAGCGTGATCGCGTCCGTAGAGCAGTTGCGGGAAAATTGTTTCGGCGATGATCGTTGCGTTGTCGCGGCGTTGCTGAAGCGCGGCGATTCGCGTCGCGCGAACGCGCTCCAAATCGGTTGCAGGAAAAGCCGGGCTTGCGATCACATCGCCGTAAACGTCGAGCGCTTGGTCGAGATGTTTTGTGAGCGTGAGCAACGTGGCAATGCTCGCGTCCCAACCTGCGCCCGTGCCGAGTCGCGCGCCGAGCGCGGCAAGCTCGTCGGAAATCTCTAAAGCGTTGCGGCGTTCAGTTCCTTCGTCGAGCATGTCGGCGGTGAAGCTCGCAATCCCGGCGCGCGATGACGGGTCGCTGCCCGCGCCCGCTTTGACGACCATATTCATCGTAACGACGGGCAACGCGCGGTGTTCGACGAGAAGCACGTCGAGATCGTTTGAGAGGCGAAAGCGATTAAGCGGCGGCAGATTAAACTCAGGGTCGGGCGCGGGCTGCGGTAACTTAAAAGTTTTATGAACGTGCGCGGCGGCGGGCACAACGGCGTCGCTGATGTTATGTGCGACGCTGGCGGGCGGTGCGGCTTCCGACGGAGTCGCGGCGAGAGTGGCTTTGTTTGGCAACGCGATGCCTGACGGAGTGTTCTGATTTTCCGCTTCGCTCGCTTTCGTCCCTTCCTCTCTTTTCAAAACGCCGAGCACAAGTCGCTTGTCGTTGAGATAAGTGCGGGCGACGCGCTGCACGTCTTCGGGCGTGACTTGGGCGTAGCGCGCAAGGTCTTCTTCAAAATAGTCGGGGCGGTCAAGATACGTCGCATAAAGATTGAGTTGATCGCTTTTGCCGCCGAAGCCGCCGAGCGATTGCAGGCTGTAGATGAATGAAGCTTCATAAGCGTTTTTGTAGCGCGTGATTTCTTCAATGGTCGGCGGCTCAATTTTGATACGCTCGATCTCGCAGTTGATTGCCGCTTCGAGTTCATCGAGTGTCTTGCCGGGTTTCGCCGTAGCGATGATCTGGAAATGACCGGCGATCTCGCGCGAACTTTGATACGCTGTGATGCTCTGCGCGATCTGGCTTTCGTAAACGAGCGAATGATACAAGCGCGAACTTTTGCCCCCCGCCAATACGGACGCAAGCATGTCGAGCGCAGCATCGTCGGCCGTCATTTGCGGCGTCGTGTGCCACACAATGTAGATGCGCGACAGCGCGACCTTATCCCCCATCTCAAGGCGTATCTCGCCGTCGAGTTGCGGTTGCGGTAAAACGATCCTTTGCTTTTCGGGGCCGCGCGGGACGGAGCCGAAGTGTTTCTCGACAAGGCGGCGCGCGTCTTCTGTTTGAAAATTTCCGGCGACGACAAGGCTGGCATTGTTCGGCGTATAGAAGCGACGGAAAAAATCTTTCACGTCGTCGAGCGAAGCTTTTGTTAAATCATCGAGCGAGCCAATGGTGATCCAACTGTAAGGATGTTCGGGAGGATAAATAGTCTCCGCGATCTTTGCCGACACTAAGCCATAAGGTTGATTATCGTAATTCTGCCGCTTCTCATTCTTCACCACGTCGCGCTGGTTATTCAACTTCTCTTCGGTCATCGCGTCGAGCAGATTGCCCATGCGGTCGGCTTCGAGAAAGATGGCTAGTTCGAGAAAATTAGACGGCACAACTTCCCAGTAATTTGTGCGGTCGGAGTTGGTAGAGCCGTTGAGCGTGCCGCCCGCTTCTTGCAGCGGCTTGAAAAAATCGTCGTCGTAATTCTTCGAGCCTTGAAACATCATGTGCTCGAAAAGATGCGCGAAGCCGGTTCTGCCCTGCGCCTCATCTTTCGAGCCGACGTGATACCAGAGATTAACGGCAACGACGGGAACGCTTTGGTCTTCATGAAGAATAACGCGCAGTCCGTTCGGAAGGTGAAATTCTGTGAAATCAACAGGCGGTAAAACTCGTTCGGTGTGCGCGGCAGTGGCGCGGGTTTCTTCGATCATTATGTGTTTCGATTGATTCTTCCTGCGTGTGCGATAAATTTGTGCGGACGGAAAGCTCGCCCTCTGCTCGTATTCTTACGCAACTATGCGTGAACGCACAAGTGCGTTCATAAATTTATGGTCGAAGATCGCAGCGTCAAGTTGCGCCTGAAGGCGCGCATGTTTGCGCCGCCGCATTGCTTGCCACACGAAAGGGTTGTTAGAATCGGTGTTCATATTTTATGGCGCTCGAAACGGATTTCATCGTCATCGGTAGCGGCATCGCGGGCTTGCGCGCGGCCGTGGAGATCGCGCGCGGAGGGGCACGCGTCACGGTGC
>JACDAW010000244.1 GCA_013695245.1 Pyrinomonadaceae bacterium
GCACCGTACAACTCTCCGGAACAGCGCGCGGGCGAAGAGCCTGACGGACGCTCTGATCTCTACAGCCTCGGCGTGATTCTCTACGAGATGCTCGCCGGGCAATTGCCATTTACGTCCCAGACCGCAAACACCGAGAAAACGTCTGCTTCCAACGACAGGGAAGAACAATTGCTGCCGTTGCGCAACGTGCGCGCGGACGTGCCCGAAGCTGTGGCGCAACTCGTGATGCAGTCGCTCCAGAGCAAACCTTCGTCGCGTCCCTTCTCGGCTGAGGAGTTTGCGCGCCAGTTGCGCACGGACGCACAACCAGCGACGCAGCTTAAACAGAACGCAACAGTTGTAACCCAAGCGCCCGCTCCCTCTGACACAGACGCGGCGCCAATTCGCCGACCTGACGCGCCAGCAGTGAAAGCAATCTCTCCGTCCCGCGAAGATTTGCCATCGGTAACCGCTTCTGTTCTTTCGCCACTCGTCGCCAGCGAAACAACTGCGCAACAATCACCGACGCACGCCGAGCGCGCGCCGGAACAACGCCACGCAACCGTCTCCCCAGAGACAGTCGCTACACTGATAGAGAACAAGTCACAGGAGGCGCAAGAGATCAACCCTGCGCCGCGAAGAATCATTATCAATTTTGAAGACGAAACAATCTTTGAAGGCCAAAAGCCGGGCGAAGCTGCGGGCTTGCTTGCCTCACCCTTCATAATTGCTTCAACATTCGTTGCCGAATCAATTCCAGAGAAAACTCCATCTTCCACGCCCCAAAAACATCACGCCCCGGTGCTCAAACAAGTTGCGCGTCGCTCTGCTTTAGCGAGCATCGCTATAGTCGTCGCCCTCACCGCAGTCGTCGCCACATTGTTAGCGTTCAATCATGTAACGTTTCGTTCAGCGTCTTCGCACGCTGAGACATCCGACGTGAGAACAACGGATGGCGCGCCGAATGCCGACGGGCGCGCGGACGAAGCGCAGACGGCGCGACAAGTTCCTGCCTCACAACAGAATTCGCCATCAGCCGAGACGAACGGTTCTTCAGCCAGCGAGGACAACGCGCGCGCGCCGCTTGCCGAGATTGAAACCGCGTCAACACAAGCGCCCGCAAATTCCGCTTCAGTTTCAGAGACAACACGCGTTTCGTCAGTTGACGAACGCAGCAGGACGCCGCAGTTCGACGCGCCGCCTTCGCCGCCGCAGGAGGCAAACGAGCGCGCGGCTCTACGCGCGGCGCGCGACCGTTGGCTCGCCGCAACGAATGAACGCGACGTAGAAAAGCAGATGTCTCTTTATATGCCGAGAGTGGACGCCTTCTACAGTTCGCGTAACGCTTCGCGCGCCGCCGTGCGCGACCACAAAGCGCGCGTCTTCGCCGGGGCGCATTCAATCGAGATGCGCGCCGGAGAGCCGGAGATCGTCTTCGACCGCAGCGGTCGCACGGCGACGATGCGCTTCCGTAAGACTTACTTGATCAGGGGAAGGGGCGGCAACAATCGCGGCGAAGCTGTGCAGGAATTGCGCTGGACAAGAACGAACGACGGCTGGCGCATCGCAAGCGAGCGCAACCTCAGCGCGCGCGAGACAGAAGAGAGCGCGGAGCGTTCACGCGAGACGCGAGCGAGTAGCGCCGCGCGCGGACGCGAAGAGCGCAGCAGCGCGAACGTGACGAGACCGCGCCGCGCTATCGAAGACGCCACGCGCCCGCGCCGCGCCGAGCGCACGACGACGACACCTGCGGCGAAGAACTCAGAGGCGGGCGCGCGCCGTCGTGGTAAGAAAGGTTAATTGCTTTCTCGCGTCACGTCCTTGTTTGCCTTCACTGCCGGGGCGGACTTTTAGTTAACCATTAACACCAGAGGGTCGAAGAGCTGTGAAATTCACGCAGCCTTCCGACCCTCTTTCAGCGGCAAAATGATTCTTTCCTACGACAGAATTTTCGTGACGGCTTTAGGGCTAAATGCCAAGCACATTAACGAGTTCTTGCACAGACGCCGCGCTCTTCTGTAAAGCGATGCGTTCTTCAGCCATCAAGTTGATCTCGATAATCTGTTCAAGTCCGCGCGCGCCGAGCTTGCACGGTACACCGACATACAAGTTATTGATACCGTATTCGCCTTCGAGGTAAGCGGCGCACGGTAAGATTTTCTTCTTATCCTTCAAGATCGCTTCTGCCATTTCGACTGCGCCCGCCGACGGCGCGTAGTAAGCCGACCCAGACTTTAAGAGTCCGACGATCTCCGCGCCGCCGTTCGCTGTGCGCTTTACAATCGCGTCGAGTTGATCTTTGGGCAGCAGTTCCGTGACGGGGATTCCGGCACACGTCGAATAACGCGGAAGCGGAACCATCGTGTCGCCGTGTCCACCAAGGACGAACGCCGTCACGTTTTCAACCGACACGTCCAAAGCTTCGGCGAGAAAACATCTCATGCGCGCCGAGTCAAGCACGCCCGCCATGCCGATCACGCGGTGCTTCGGAAAACCCGAACGCTTAAGCGCCACCTGACACATCGCGTCCAAAGGATTTGAGACGACGATCAGGATCGCTTCCGGCGAGCGTTTGGCGATCTCTTCCGTGACCTTTGAAACGATGTCGGCGTTCGTCTTCAGCAGATCGTCGCGGCTCATGCCGGGTTTGCGCGGGAGTCCTGCGGTGATGATCACGACATCGGAGTTTTTCGTTTCCTCGTAGCCGTTCGTTCCCGTCAGATGCACGTCGTAACCTTCAACGGGCGCAGCCTGTGCGAGGTCTAAAGCTTTGCCCTGCGGAATGCCTTCTTGAATATCAACGAGTACGACATCGCCCAATTCCTTGCTTGCAATCCAGTGTGCTGCGGTCGCGCCGACGTTGCCCGCGCCGACGACCGTGATTTTGTTTCGCCTGCCCATCTTGTTTATATTCCTTCCACTCGAAATAAAAAGTTACCCGTAACGAATATCAAAACTTCGCCGTATGTTCAAATTCCTAGCCAGCTTTCGCCAACAACTGCGTAATTCCTCGCACAAGCGAGGAAGCCCAAAATCGTTCGCTGAAGATGAAAGCTTTGAAGAGAATATCACCGACGAATTTAATGCCGACAATCCGTTTCCCGAAATCATTCAACTAGAAATCGGCGACGTGATTGA
>JACDAW010000251.1 GCA_013695245.1 Pyrinomonadaceae bacterium
GTCGCGCTCTCACTGGCATTAACGGGCGCGGTCGTGATGGCGTTGGTGTTATTGGCGTTAGCGTTCGCCGTCGTGTTCGCGTTCTCGGCGGGCTGCTGGCAGGCCGCTGAACCGAGGGCGAGAGCAAAAAGAAGTGTGATGAAATTACGTCCTGAAACCATTGGGAAGCGCATCGAGTGTGTTCCTCCTAAAAATTAATCGCAAAAGACGCGAGCGGATTAGTGAAGCGAAAGGGGGTTTTGTGCGTGTGAAGCATAACACGCGTGAGCGTTTTTGGCGAAATATTTTCAGCCTTAGAGGAAGTGGAAGTTTAATCATCTGCTTCCGTAATGTGCGACGTGGGCGTGTCGGCATGCGGCACGAAGCAGCGGCGGCAGCGCGCTTCGTACATATCGGCCGCTCCAACCGCGACTCGCTCTGCGCGCTCGACGATGCGTTGCGAATAATTAGCGGGCTGTCCGCAGCGCACGCAGATCGCGTGCGTCTTCGTAATGTATTCGGCGATGGCTAAAAGCTGCGGCATCGGTTCAAAGGGCGTGCCCGTGTAATCTTGGTCGAGTCCGGCGATGATCACGCGCACGCCGCGCCGGGCGAGAACGTTGGCGACGCGCACGAGGTCGGCGTCAAAAAATTGTCCTTCATCAATCCCGACGACTTCCGTTTCGGGCGCGACCGCCGCGAGGATGTCGGCGGCTGTTTCGATTGATTTCGATTCGTGGCGCATCTCCGAGTGAGAAACGATGTGGTCAACCGAATAACGCACGTCAATGTGCGGCTTAAAGACTTGAACTCTCTGGCGCGCGATCTTGGCGCGGCGCAAACGGCGGATCAACTCTTCGGATTTGCCGGAGAACATCGAACCGGCGATCACTTCGATCCATCCAACGTTTGGCTGGTGCGTGCGTAGTTGGCTCAAATGTTCATCGTTGCCTTGGGCGGTTAAATTTTCCATCGTTCGGGTTTTCCTGTCAGGGAATATAATCGTTTGAACTTTTGCGCCGCAAGGCTATAGCAGAGGATCGCAAGTCGAGTCAAAGGCTGGCATGATAGACACGGCACGCGCGGATTAGCTTCCTTGACATTTCGCTTGCGCGCAAGGTGTAATCAAACTTTAACGAAAACAATTTCTGTCCACTTGTAATCAAAGTTTTAAGAGGTGAAATTTCAGTGTCGAATAATGAACTCGTTTACGATTGGAACAAGATTGAGCCAACGATAAAAGCTCCGAATCGCAAGATCAGTTTCGACGACGAAACCTTGCGCGATGGTTTGCAATCGCCCTCCGTCTGCGAGCCGACGATTGACAAGAAACTTGAGTTGCTCCATCTGATGAACGATCTCGGCATCGATACAGCGGACATCGGACTGCCGGGCGCGGGCGGCACACACGCCGCCGGAGTCGAACGTCTGGCGAAAGAGATCGCAGATAAAAACCTTAACATTCGCGCCAACTGCGCTGCACGCACGCATCGCTCTGACATTCAACCGATCATTGACATCTCACAGCGCGCCGGAATCCCCATCGAAGCCTGCACCTTCATCGGCTCATCGCCTGTTCGTTTCTACGCCGAAGATTGGACGATAGATAAACTCTTACATCTCACGGAAGATGCCGTGACGTTTGCGGTCAGTAATAATCTTCCCGTGATGTATGTGACGGAAGACACCACGCGCGCCAACCCGGAAACGATTCGTCAGCTTTACACGACAGCGATCCGCGCGGGAGCGAAAGCCGTCTGCGTCTGCGACACGGTCGGGCATTCAACGCCTGACGGCGCGCGCGCGGTCGTTTCGTTCGTCAAAAGCATTATCGAAGATGAAGGTGGCGGCGTGCGTCTCGATTGGCACGGGCATCAGGATCGCGGGTTAGGGATCATTAATTCCATTGCCGCGATTGAGGCGGGCGCGGATCAAGTTCACGGCTCGGCCTTAGGCGTCGGCGAGCGCGTCGGCAACACGCCGATGGATGGGTTACTCGTCAATCTCAAACTCATGGGTTGGATCGATAACGATCTCTCTCGCCTGCGCGAATACTGCGAAGTAGCAGCCTCCGGGTGCAACTGGACGATCCCGTTTAACTATCCCGTCTTCGGGCGCGACGCTTTCCGAACGGCGACCGGCGTGCACGCGGCGGCGGTAATAAAATCTTACCGCAAGGGCGACACAGAACTTGCCGATCTCGTCTATTCGGGCGTGCCTGCGGGACTCTTCGGTTTGCGTCAAGTGATTGAGATCGGCCCCATGAGCGGCAAGTCCAACGTCGTCTATTGGCTTGAATCGCGCGGGCTTGAGGCGAGCGAAGATCGCGTTACGCGCGTTTATGAAAAAGCAAAAAGCTCCTCGTCCGTGCTCACTGAAGACGAAGTGATGGAACTGGTTTGAGGCAAAGTGGAAAGGCGAAGGGCGGAAGTTATGACAAAGCCTTCAGTTTTGATTTTATTCAACAGATAAATCTTTTGCTCACGCCGCGAGGTGTGTCCGCACTTTCGCCCTTCGCCTTTCCACTTTCGCCTTATCTTTATTATGGGTAGTCCGACGCGCTCCGTCAGTTCCGACTTAGAACCTGACGCGACAATACAATATCTTCTCGCTTCAACTCGTGTCCGGCGCGCGTGCGAATTCTTCACACGCGGCCAAACTCAAATCACCGAACAACACATCGCGCTCTGCTCAATTCCCGCCACGCCGTTTGGCGAAGCGAGGCGCGCCGCGTATTTGCGCGGCAGATTCCGCGAACTCGGCATCGCGGATGCGCATATTGACGATGAAGGCAACTGCGTCGCTCTGCGGCGCGGGCGGGCGGAGCGACCGCTGCTTGTCGTGAGCGCGCACCTCGATACGGTTTTCCCCGAAGGCACGGATTTTACGGTCAGGCGCGAGGGGGCAAAACTCTTTGCGCCCGGCATCGCCGACGACGGCTGCGGACTCGTCGCGCTCACCGCAATTCTTGAAGCGATGAATGGATGCGACATCAAGACGGAAGGCTCGGTGCTCTTCGTCGGCACGGTCGGCGAAGAAGGCGAAGGAAACTTGCGCGGCGCTCGTTATCTTTTAACGAAGGGCGAATGGGCAAATCGTGTTGATGCGTTCATCAGCCTTGACGGCCCCGGCGTTGAGCGCATCACGCATCGCGCTTTGGGGTCGCGCCGCTACCGCGTGCGCGCAACGGGCGCGGGCGGTCATTCGTGGGGAGATTTCGGCGAAGCGAATCCGGTGCACGCGCTTGGTCGCGCCGTCGCTCGTCTCGCCGCTTATCCTGCTCCGTCTGCGCCGCGCACAACTTTTAATGTCGGCCGCATTGAAGGCGGCGCGAGCGTAAACGTCATTGCGAGTGAAGCTTTGATGGACGTTGATTTGCGGAGCGAATCTCTGGAAGAGTTGCGCCGTTTGGACGCCTACTTCCGGCGCGCGATGCGGGAGGCGGTTGACGATGAAAACAGTTCGCGCCGCGCGGGAGCCGCCGCGCTCCGGCTCGACATGAAATTAATCGGGGATCGTCCGAGCGGCGAAACTCCGAAAGATTCCGCGCTCGTGCGAATCGCAGAAGCAGCCACACACGCTGTCGGCTATCGTCCGCGCCTCGATTGCTCCTCGACCGATTCTAACATCGCCATCTCGCTCGGCATCCCCGCCGTAACCATCGGTGCGGGCGGCACGTCAGACAATTCCCACACGCTCGACGAATGGTACGACCCGGCGGGGCGCGACGCAGGACTCAAGCGCGCCCTGCTCGTGTTGCTTGGTATAGTTGGAACACAAAATTAATTTAACGCTGGAATTGAGCGGCGGCGGGCGAACACGGACAACCTGACTTGCAAAGGCAACTTAAGAGG
>JACDAW010000418.1 GCA_013695245.1 Pyrinomonadaceae bacterium
AAGCTGCGCGCCGGTTTCTCTGGCGGCTTCTACAACGGCCGGGAACGGCAGGAACGAGCGGTTGTCGTCGCCGTCCGAAAAGATAACGACGGCTGTGCGTTCGTTTTGGAGCGGGCGCAGAGTTTCGATGAGCGTGTAGATGATCGCGTCGTAAAGGATCGTCGCGCCGCCAGCTTCGATATGGTTAATGCGCTCGGCGAGAAGACGGCGGTCAGTCGTGAAATCGGAGATGAGTTGCACGTCGTCGCGGAAAGAGGTAACAGCGATGCGGTCTTCACGCCCGACGGTGCGGACAAAGGCGAGCGCCGATTTTCGGATAAAGTCCAGACGCTCTTCGACGCTTCCCGAAACGTCCAATAGCAGCACGAGATTGAACGGCGCATTTGTGCCTTCAACGCTTGTTACCGGAACTTCTTCGCCGTTTTCGACAACAACGAAATCCTTCGCCGTAAGCCCAGCGATGGCGCGTCCGCGCCGATCAGTGACGCTCGCGTTAAGGCGCACTGTGCGCGGCGTGGAAGACTGGGTTTGATTCTCGCTTGAGCCTGCCTCGCGCCGCGTTGTGATCAGTTTCGGCGCGCCTGTGCGGTTGAGGGAAAGCGTTTCGGCGTAGTCACCGACATAGCGCGGAGCAATTTTGCGAATGGCTTCGATCAAATCCTCGTTGCCGCTGCGGATGATGGCGCGCGCCGCTTCCGTCAGAGCGCGTTCGCGTAAATCAACAGGCACGGCCGCAGGGTCAACGCCGAAGAGGATCACGCCGCGCGCAGTCGTTAAGCGCAGACGCACACGCTTCGCTTCGTCGGCCTTGCGGTCGCCTAAGCGTCCGGCGATCTCGAAAGTTCCGCCGCGCTGCTCTTTCACTTTCGCCAACTCGATTTCGCTATAATAACGCGGGCGGCTCACCGTCCACA
The DNA here is from genome assembly GCA_013695245.1 of Pyrinomonadaceae bacterium. GTDB lineage: Bacteria > Acidobacteriota > Blastocatellia > Pyrinomonadales > Pyrinomonadaceae > JACCYN01. The sequence goes on from JACDAW010000418.1 coordinate 915, forward strand.
GAAAACTGTAGTTAAGTGATTCGACGGGAACGTCCGCGCGAATCGTGCCTGTATCTGAAGAGGCTTCGACTTCGCGTAAATTTCCGGTGATGTCAATGGCTCCGGCGAGGCTGGTGACGCGCACGCGGGCGCGTTGCGGGATTTGAATTCTAAGATCGATGCGGTCGCGTTCGTTGACGTTATCAGGATCAGTGCCGGGCGGCGCGCTCACGTCAATCGAGACGGAACTGCCCGAAGCTTCCGCGCGCACGTCCTTTTCCGTCACGTTCGCGCCGATTGATTCGCCGCGAAGAATAACCGTTTTTCTGTTTTCATCAGTCGCCGTCACCGTCACGCGCCCGCGCGGATTGCGAACCACGATCTCAACGCGCTCGCCCCCGACCGTTAATTCACGTTCAAAATTTTGCGTTGAGAGCGTTTGCGCAAAAGAACTTACGCTGAGGCACAAAAAGATCGCGACAAGCAAAAAAGAGGAGAGAGAAATGCGAGAGAGCGTAAAGCGTTGTGTGGCGTAAAGGTAAAACATTGGTGATAATCTTGCCGAAGCTATGACCACAGAATCAAGCGGCGAACATTCTGCGAAACAGGCGAGCGCGTAGGGGGAAAGAATTTCCGCTGCCAAGCAAGGTATCGGCGAGCACCGACTTTGCGCTCACCGATTATAAATTGCTGCCATCGTCCGCAACTATACTTAGATAGAGTTGCCGAAAATTCTCGCGTTCGCTTTGCCAACTGCATCCGAAAAATTAAAAATCTTTCGCACCGGCAAGATGTTAAACAGTCGGTGATCGCCGACCGCGTTCAGTCCGGCGGAAGCGATGCAGCCGCATTGCGAGCAATCGGGAGTGCCACCGAATTGACACGGCGTGACGAGATTCTGCAAGTCGGCCGTCATGCTCAAAGTTGTGCGCGAAAAGATGCACTCGTCGGGCGAAGCGGGCGGTTTGCGATAGCCCGCGAGCACTGCATCCGGCAGCATTAGCTTAGGATAGTTCGAGCGTAAATTTGAAAGCTCGTTTAGCACTTCAAAACGCTCTTGTGGCGCAAGAATCTCTTCATCCGTCGCGCCGAGTTGCGGCGTAAACAGGCTAAACCACACTTGCCGCACGTTGTCGTTCGCCGTCCAAAAATCCAGAAAGTCTTTGAAGTAGTCCGGCTGTTTCGTCATCTGGCGCGTGATCGTGCAGTGAACCGTGATCGCATGTCCCGCGATGTGCTTCAGAATGCGCTCGTAGGTCGCGGGCTTTCTTCGCTTGTCGTGATCGGGTTGCAATCCGTCAATCGAGACGACGACGTACAAGCCCTTGATCTTCGCCCACTCGCGCGGAATCTCCCTGACCGCGCTCGTCACGAGCTGAACGTCAATGCCCATTTCACCCAAGCGCGGCAGCAGCGCATTGAGTTCGCGGAAGCGCACAAGCGGTTCGCCGCCGACGATTGAGAGGTGAAGCGGGCGATGCTTGCGCACAAGCCCCATCACGCCCTCAACCAACTCATCGCCTTTGTAATCGGCGAGCGAACGTAGCGGCCCCGCAGTGCCGAGATGCGCGGGTTCATAAGCGTAGCAACCCGGACAGCGAAGCGGGCACTCGCGCGTGATCTCAATCGAAAGGTTCGGGTAACGCCCGCTCAAAATGCGTCCCCAAGCTCGTATAACGTCGCTTTTCTGCATACTAAAATCCCGGCAAACAATTAGAAAATTAAAATGACCTTTGGAGAGAGTTCGTGGAACACTTGATCCGAAGGTCGAAGCATAAAATTGCAGGGCAGAGTATATCAGAAGTGTGTGACGGCGTGCATCGGCACACAAATAAGGAGAAGAGCAAAGCTCAACTACCGGCGCGGGAAATCAGCCAGTGAAAAAGGGCTTGAGGATAGCCTGCAATCAGAAAAGCTTGCCCGACACCGAGCAAAAAGCCGAGCAGCAAACCGAATAACTCGATGGTGCGCAGATGTTGTTTGGCGACGGAGAGCACGAGCGCTTCGAGTTTTTCGACCGGGTATTCAGAGACTTTGTTGCGCACAATGCCGCCGATGTCAAATTCGGCGATTGCAGTAGGAAGACGCTCGCGCGCGGCTGTCGTGATGCGTTCGGTGAGCGCATGGCTCGCTTTTGTAACAGAGCCTTCAGGGAGGTGATCGGAGATGCGACCGATAGGCGCAACGAGCAGGCGTTCGATCTGCGCGCTTAAGATAAGGTTGATCGTGCGCGCCGTCTCTTCGCGCGCAAGCACGCCGAGCATGGCACGCGAAAGGAAACTTTTGAGGCGCTCGGCAGAATCCGGTTGCGCGTGTTCGAGGAGCGCGCGAAGGGTGTGCGGGCGGACGCGATGAACGGCATCGCTCGCGTAAGCGGAGACGGTATTGGCAAGTTCGGGGCTGCGCGCGAGGGCGATGATGCGCTCTGATGCTTGATCCTTAATCATCTCCAGTTTGTCCGGCGCGATCTGTCCGATAAGTTCATTGATGGGGCGCGCAAGGACGTTGTCAATCGTCGAGTCGAGAAACGCTTCCGCCTCCTGCTCGAAAGCATCGCCGCGAAGGAATTCTTCGACGCGGCGCGGCAAGGTCGTGTTCACCATCTCGTCAACTTCGTTGTGAATGCGTTCGCGCGAGACAAAGATTTTTTTGAAAAACGAGAGCTGACCGTAATAATCATCAACCTCGCGTTTAATGAGCGCGCCGATCTGCGTGCGCGTTCTGGGATTCGTCGCAATCTCGGCAAGCTGCGCGACGATGGGCGGCACTTCGCGGTCAATACGCTCTTTGATGATCTGAACCGTGTCGGGCGTAAAGATTTCGGCGAGCGTGGCGCGGCTCATTGCAAGTTCGTCAAGCCGCGCGCCGACAAAATCGCGCACCTTGCGTCCGAAGTTCGGTTCGGTGACGACGGAGTGAAAACGGGTTTCGACGAACGAGATCGCCTGATCGAAAGTTTCCTGCGTTACCGCATCGTTTAAACGGCGCGCGAGAGTTTCGTCAACACGGCGGTCAATAAAGCGGTTAACGGCTTCCGTTGTTTCCTCGCTCCGCAGCACGTTTGCGATGTGTTCGCCGACGCGCAATTGCAGCGCGGAGATCGCGTCGAGCACGGGCGCGCGCGCGGCTTGCGGCAAAGATTCGATGAATGACGGGTAAGGTTTATCGAGCAGTTCGATGGTGTAAGCGTTAACAAACGTTTCGACTTTGCGACGAAAGAAATCAGTCTCGAAAAGCGCATGGATGACCGTCTCCTGCGAGACGAGTTCCGTGCCGACGGCGCGCCCGATGGTTTCGGCGAGGCGTTGGCGATGACGCGGGATCATGCCCTGCGGCCAGACCGTAATGCCAAAAACTTTTACCGGATAGCGAGGGCGGAAAAGCATCCTGACCGCGATCCACGCCGCGATGTAGCCGTGAACGGTCGCAAAAAGAATGAGACCGAGAAGTTTCCAAACGCCGATGACGCCATCTCCTTAACAGTGAACGCTCACGCGAAGTATTTAGATCGTGCGATATTTTAATTCAATTTTCGTTTCGCAACATACCAATCAGTCACGTCATACTCAGATCGCATCCGCGCTTCGGCATCGTGCGCAGTTTGTAGGGAGCGAACAGGTGTCGGTGTCGAATGTTTGAAAACCATCAAGGACGCAAAGAATAATGCTCCGATTTTGGCCTCGACTTTAAAATTTGCGCGCTAATTTGTAAACGCGCTCCCCTCGACTTTGTAATTGGCGTTGACGTAAGCGGTCGTGCCGCTTCACCTTTCGGCATCGGGCGCAGGGCGTAGTTTGTGCGACGCTGCTCGCCGATGGTTGAATTGGTTTCTTTCGAGATGTTGCGCCCGCAGGCCGAGCCTGCGCCGTGCGCCGGATAAACTTCCGTGCGGTCGTCTAAAGTGAGAAGCTTTTGATGCAGGCTGTCGTAAAGCAAGGACGCTGCTTCTGCGGCCGTGTAGCCTTGCGCGCCCGCCAGATCGGGGCGGCCGACGTCGCCGACAAAGAGCGTGTCGCCCGTTAAAACTTTCGTCGGCGCATCAGGCGATTCGCGGTCGAAGACTAAGAGCGACACGCTTTCGGGCGTGTGTCCCGGCGTTTCGATCACGCGAATCGTAACTTTGCCGATTGTTAATTCGTCACCTTCTTTAACGCGGCGATGCGGAAACACGGCGTCCGCCCTGTGGCTGTAAACTATTTCCGCTCCGGTGCGCTGCGCAAGTTCGCAATGACCGCTTACAAAATCTCGATGCAAGTGAGTCTCAATGATATATTTGATTTTTAGATTTCGCGCCGCACACTCGTTAACGTACTCGTCAACGTCGCGCTGCGGATCAACAATCGCCGCTTCGCCCTGCGAGCCGATGATGTAAGAAGCGTGGGCGAGGCAGCCGAGATAGATTTGTTTGAAGTACATCACAAAGCCTCCTCCGGCGGACGAGCACGCGCGCCGAGCGGTTTAAATATCAGCAAGACGCTTTGAGCGAGAAACACCGCCTTGTACTTTTCGGGCTTTCGGCGAAAGATTTTAGATGCTTTTAACTTTAAGGACAATAGCGAGGTTGCACGCTGATGAATAATTCCGCCGCGAAACTCTTCGGTAAACATCCGCGCCTCATCGTGCGCGAAACCGAGCCGTTTAACGCCGAGCCGCCCGTCGATCTTTTGCGCTCCTCGCTCGTTACGCCGTCAGAACTTTTCTACGTGCGGAATCACGCTCCCGTGCCGCAAGTTGATATTGATTCTTTTCATCTCAAAAT
>JACDAW010000279.1 GCA_013695245.1 Pyrinomonadaceae bacterium
TTATTCAAGTGTTCCCGTGCCGATTACTCCCGGCGGAAGAGATACGATCTACGTTTTCGGCGACAACTTGAATCAAGTTTCGGAAAGCGGCCTTTCTCTTACCTCGCCTTTCATAAGCGTTGTTCCGGGAAGCTTCACGAGCGGATTTGCAGGCGGAATGTCGTATGTAAGATTCGATGCCGCCACCACCTTCAGCGCGCCTCCCGGCGACTACAGCATCAGGCTGCAATCCAACACGGGCGAAGTAGCTTACGTTACGGGCGGGTTAACCGTTGACCTTGCGAACAATGCACCCGTAGTTAACCAGCTCGACACGGTTGATTTCTTCGTGCGCCAGCAGTATCACGATTTTCTTAACCGCGAGGCGGACGATGCAGGCCTTCAATTCTGGAAGGGAACGCTTGAGAGCTATCTGAACAACTGCGGTACGGCTGACACGAGCCAAGCGGCAGATTGCCGCGCACGTGCGCGCGCCAGCGTCTCCGAAGCTTTCTTCGTCTCGGTTGAATTTCAGGAAACGGGCTATCTGGTTTATCGTCTGTACCGCGCGGCGTTCCGGGCAAGTAGCCGTCCGCCGCGTGGCTTGCCTAGATACGCGGAATTCATCCGTGACACGCAAACCATCGGCGCGGGCGTGATCGTCAATCAGGGAAATTGGCAGCAGCAGTTGGAAGCGAACAAGCAGGCGTTTCTTACCAACTTCGTGCAGCGCGCCGAATTTACCGCGACGTATCCGTTGACGATGACAGCCGATCAATACGTTAATGCGCTTTTAGCCAACGCCGGATTGCCTTTAGACGGCGCGGAGAAGCAAGCCGCGCTCAACGCTTACGGCGCAGGCGGCGTGAACGGTCGTGCCAGAGCTTTGCGAAGCATCGCCGAATCCGATTTACTGTTCCGCAAGGAATTCAACCAAGCGTTCGTGTTGATGCAGTACTTCGGTTATCTCAGAAGAAACTCGGACGATGCGCCGGACAATAGCTTCGCGGGCTACGACTTCTGGTTGGGTAAACTCAACGCCGAGAGCGGCGACACGACGAACTTGCAGACGCTTGACCAACTGCTCGCACCGACAAAACGGGCGCGCATGGTCGAAGCCTTCGTCGTCACAGGCGAGTATCGCCGGAGGTTCGGCCCCGAATAGAAAGCAACTGATAAGCTAAAGCGTGGGCAATTTAGTGCACCCTGATAATATTCAGGGGCAAACGAATAAACACCGGCCATTCTTTGCCGGTGTTTATTCGTTTGCGCAATTACTATCACGAGCTAAAGCGCTTTCATGAAGAATTGTCGTTTAAGGGGAATAGCTACCTGATCGCTTTTATATCAGCCGGGCGCGCAAAGAGCGAGTCGGGAATGTTTTGATTGACGAGTATGCTGTCGTAATTGATGCGGCTCGTTTGCACGCCGTCGCGGTAGTGATCGATCACAAACGGAAACGGCACGCCTTCGACTGCAATGTATTTTGCGAAGCGATCTTCTTCCGCCGTCTCTTTGCCTTCATCGTTGCGGCGTTTGTAGAGAACTTTAGCGGGTAAATAATCTTTCGCGCCAAACTCGAATTCGACCGCAAAGCCGTCCGGGTAAGTAAGGCGCACGGTTTCGTTGCGCCGCGCAAGTCCCGCTTCACGCCTTCCGGCATAAGCGAGTGTCGCTCCTTCTTTGCGCCACCAGCCGCGCAAAATGTTATCAACTCCGGTGCGAAGCGTGATGCGAAAATCTTGCGTCTGCTCCGGCTTGAGATCGCGCAGCGTGCGCGCCGCGCCGTCATACACCCAACCCGTCGTGCCCGTATTGGTTTGAATCGTCTGCAATCTCCTGCCCGATCTAAACTCGGTGCGCTCGCGGTCGGGGAACACAAGGTAATCAACGAATGTCACCGGCACGGTTGAGCCACCGCCTTGATACGGTGTGAAAAGCCCGCGCCCCGTCACGGACTGAATGCGCAAAAAAGCTTCACCACCGAGCGCCGTGATCGCGTTCTTGATGATCTGCTCCGCCTTCGGATCATTTGTTTGCGCCATCGCGGGTGTCGCGCCGGGTGTCGAGTTTTGCGCGAAAGCGAGTGACGAGAAACACAAAAACATGAGCGCAAGTTTGATCACGCTCGGTATCGCTGGAAGCGAGGAAAAAATATTGCTGTTCATAATCAGTTGTCACAAACGCAGCTTGGCGCGTTGAAAGCAAATGATAAACAAAAGGGAGGGAATCAATGACGCTTTATCACTGAAACCCTCCCGGTTAGAGCATTGGAGTGCCGAACGTAACTGCTTAAGTTTAGCTGCCAGGCGTCGTAATGGCGATCTCGCCATCCACTGCATCAACGAGGAATCGCGGCGCTGATTTCCACATTGTCGTGATCGGCAGCTTTACCTTTTCATCAATATGACGCTTCAGAAAACGCGCGCCGTAAGTCGTGCTGAAGCCTTTTTCCGTTAGAAGGTTGACGGCTGCTTCTGTAATCTCGACCGTCTTCCCTTGTCGTTCCATGTGCTTCTGAAGTCTGCCGAGATAAAGTTGTGCGATCTGCTTCACTTCATCCAGCGTTAACGGCGAGAAGACGATGATCTCATCAATACGATTGCGAAACTCCGGCGAGAAGCGTTGTTCGGCCGCTTTCATCACTTCGGCTTTCACGGCGCGCACGTCGCCCAAAGTCTTTGTGCCGAAACCGAGCGGTTTCTCATATTTCTTAAAGCTCTCGCTTCCCAAGTTTGATGTCATGATAACGATGGCATCGGAGAGATAAACTTTCTTGCCGCGCCCGTCCGTCAACCAACCTTCATCGAAAGCTTGCAGGAAGAGATTCATGAGCGATGGTGAAGCTTTTTCCACCTCGTCGAGCAAGAGAACCGTGTACGGATTCTCGCGCAGACGCTCCGTCAAAATTCCGCCGCGCTCCGAGCCGACGATGCCGCGCGGCATCCCGATCAACTTCTCGATGCCGACTGTGCCATCGCCGTACTCCGATAAGTCAATGCGCACCATCTTCTCTTCATCGCCGAACATGAGTTCAGCAACGGCCTTTGCGAGTTCGGTTTTACCGACGCCCGTTGGCCCCAAGAAGAGAAGCACACCGTCCGGCTTGTAATGATTATCCTTGAGCGGCCCCTTGTTGAGTCTGAGGCGTTGCGCGACCGCTTTCGTCGCTTCCTTCTGACCGATCACGCGCTTGCCCAGATCGTCTTCCATGTTGCTGAAACGATCATTCGTGTCGCGGAAGATCATATCGCGCGGAATGCGCGATTCTTGCGAGATCACGTCAATGACGTGCTCCGGCCCGACGATCATATTCTGCGGTTCGTTGATCTCGACTTTTACGGCCGCCGTATCCAGCCAGCCGATTGCTTTGTCGGGCAAGTGAAGATTGCGAATATACTTCGGAGCCATTTCGAGCGCGGTGTTGATCGCATCGTCCGAGATCGTCACCGAGTAGTTGCGCTCAAGACGCGGGCGAAGTCCGAAAAGAATCTCGCGCGTTTCGTTGATCGTCGGTTCATCAACTTTAACGAGACGGAAGCGACGCGCGAGAGCTTCGTCCTCACCGATATATTCTTTATACTCCGTGATCGTGGTCGCGCCGATAATGCGCAGTTCCCCGCGCGCAAGCGATGACTTAAACATATTCGCAGCATCGCTTGATGTGCCGAGAGCAGCGCCTGCGCCGATGATCGTGTGCGCTTCGTCTATGAAGAGAATGAGATTATCGCGCTCTTTCACCTCATCAATGATTCCCTTGATACGCTCCTCAAACATGCCGCGTAGCATCGTGCCAGCGACTAATCCGCCCATCTGAAGTTGGACGATGTGCGTGCCACGCAAACGCTGCGGAACTTTCTCCGGCTCTAATTCAATCAGCCTTGCCAAGCCTTCGACCACAGCCGTTTTGCCAACGCCGGGTTCGCCCACAAGCATCGGTGAATTGGCGCGCTCGCGGTGGCAAAGAATCTCGATCATCTGCTGGATTTCCCGTTCGCGCCCGATGGTTGGCGGCAGTTTGTCTTGCCGCGCGAGGCGATTCATCGAAACGCCGAAATGCTTTATGTATGGCGGAAGCTCAAACTTCTTTTTATACTGCTCTTCTTCCTGTTCGCGGGTGCGAATGCGGGCGCGGACGTTTTCCACCACCACCTCCGAACTGATGCCAAGATTGCGCAGCACCTCGTTCAACAAACTTCTTTCGTCCTGCGAAAGCGCCATAAAAAGATCGGTCGCTTCAATCGTCTTGCGCCCTTGTGAACGCGCGCGATCCATCTCGCGCTTGAAAAGATCAATCGTCTCCGGCGCGATGCGCAAACCTTTGCCGCTATACTGCACGCGGCTTGCATCCATACGCCGCTCGATCAGAATCTTCACCGAACGCGGATCAAGGGCAAGATCGCGGAGCGTGCCGTTGAAGAGGTCTGACTCTTCGCTCGCTAAAGCATCAAGCACATGTTCGACGCCGATGTAGTTTTGATCGCGGCGGCGGGATTCCTGCACGGCGTGTTCAAAAATTCGTTTGCCGCTATCACCAAATTTATCTTTATAAACTGTAAGATCAACCATTATTTCCCTTCGCCCGCCATCGGAACTGCGGCTCGTCTTTGCCGCTAAGGTTTCTGTTCCCTAAAATCGTTCGCTAAAACCTTTTTGCCAATCTTCGGTTTCAGGTTTTACTTTGATGCGCCGTCAAGCATTGCCGTTGCGACCCCGTGAATTGATCATAGCACATCTGACGTTTGCCTATATGTCGTCATTATTTGGCGACTGTTTTGCAAAATCTGTACGGAAACGCGCACCCGCTTGTTTCAATAACGGAAGACTGACGCGAAAAGGAGCGTCGCCTCGGAACCATCTCCTTATTAAAGGAAAGGTTGAAACGAACGCTCCTTCCGCTCTTGAGCCGATCTAAAATCAGCGTGCGTTTAGAAATCGTAGTCTTCGCCGCCCGGCATGGCTGGCGCGGCGGCGCGCTTCGGCTCCGGCGCATCGGTGACGGCCGCTCCGACAGTCAATAAAAGTCCGGCGACCGACGCGGCGTTCTGAAGCGCTGTGCGCACAACTTTCGTCGGATCGATAATACCCGCGGCGACGAGGTCTTCATACTCTCCGGTCGCGGCGTTGTAACCGACTTTACCTTTCGAGTCGTTGATTCGCCCGATCACGATTGAGCCGTCAACACCCGCGTTCTCCGCGATGCGGCGGAGCGGTTCTTCTAACGCGCGGCGCATGAGACGCACGCCCGTCTGTTCGTCCGCGTCTTCAAGCGTCAACTTGTCGAGGGCTTTCGACGCGCGCAGAAGCGCAGCGCCGCCGCCCGGCACAATTCCTTCCTGCGCCGCCGCGCGCGTCGCGTTAACTGCATCTTCAACGCGCGCCTTTTTCTCCTTCATCTCCGTTTCGGTCGCGGCGCCGACGCGAATTATCGCAACGCCTCCGGCGAGCTTCGCCAGACGCTCTTGCAATTTCTCGCGGTCATAATCCGATGTCGTCTCTTCGATCTGGCGGCGAATCGTCGCTACGCGCCCTTCGATCTCGCG
>JACDAW010000287.1 GCA_013695245.1 Pyrinomonadaceae bacterium
ATTCCGCATCGAAAGCCGGATTGTTCGGTTTAACAAAGGCATTGGCGCGCGAAGTGGCGAGTCGCAAAGTGACGGTCAACGCGCTCGCGCTCGGACTTGTCGCCACCGATATGAGCGAAGCGCTCGACGAGAGCTATCGCGCGAAGCTTATCGAACAGATTCCTTTAGGGCGTTTCGCCGAACCGCAGGAGGTGGCGCGCATCGCGTGTTTTCTGCTTTCAGCAGACGCGCGCTACATCACCGGACAAACCTTGCAGGTTGACGGCGGAATGGCGATGTGAAAAGTTTAAATTTAGGATTTTAGGCAAGGAAGAGGCCCCGTTAGGTTTTGCAACCGACGGGGCCGAAAATTTTTGGCAGGCTCGGAGGTTCAGGTGGCGTTTGCTTTTTGCGACTGGAGATCGCTATTTATGAACGATCCGGAAAGCGACAGGCAACGTGCGGGATAAAAGAAAAATAGCTAGGCTTGCCGAAATTTAAAGTCTCTATAGCCTCTCGCCTGTTTCGCACAAAAGATTTGAAATTACGCGGCACGAATTTTCAAATAAAACGGTTGAGCGTTAAAAATGTTTCACCCTCAATGTGTGCAAAACTACACGAAATCTTCGTAAGGTGTCAACAGGAAAATGTAATTATTTTTCACAGTTTCGTGACAAATGAGCTAAGTCGTTGAAAACAAAATGTTAATCAAAAACTTTAAGTGACGGTATTTAAGCGTTGGAATCACTTTGTGTTCGCAAATCGGATTGCTTCAACTCTTTTTTGTGCCTTAAATATCGCATAAGCTACCAAGCTTAAGTCTCACGTATGGTATAACAACGATTATAAACACCTGTCGTGAGGCGGGGAAAACTGGTTAAAGATTGAGATTAAAATTGCATTAAGTTTATGCCTTCAGGAAAAACTCATGACGCGATCACACTTGTTCTCGCCATGCCGACTTTTGTGGCGGGGTGGTTGGCGACTGAGAGTTTATGGTTAGCATCTGTGGGGACGTGCCTGATGCTGTTCGGCGGTTTGATGTTTGGCCCTGATCTCGATACAGATTCAGTGCAATACAAACGCTGGGGAGCGTTTCGCCTGCTGTGGTATCCATATCGTGTTTTCTTCAAACATCGTTCGCGGTGGTCGCATGGGTTGCTCTTCGGCACGCTAATTCGCATCATCTATTTCGCTTTCGTTCTTGCTCTACTTATCGCGCTCGGCATTTACTTACGCGCAACGCTAATCGCGCACACACCGTTTGACTTCAACGAGATCGCGCGCGCATGGGAAGCGACGGAATCGGCGTTCGCGCATTACGGCGGAAAGCGGCTTGCGCTCACGGCCTTCGTCGGCGTCTGGTGGGGCGCAGCAACGCACACGATCACGGATGTCGCGTGGTCAATGCTGCGTAAAGGTACAGAGATTTTTTAACCTATATCTACAAGCGCACTCATGATGCGCGCACAAGAACAAATCAGGCAAGACGCTGCAACGCTTAATCTCTTTCACTTCATCCTTCCTACTTCCTACTTTGCTTCAGTGTCCGGCGCGAACTTGCGAGAGACGTTGCGCCTGCCGCCGGACGGCTTCTGAGACGTTGCGGTTTTTCGACAGAGCTTGCAAATCTTTCGCTTGGATGCGCGGTAGGATTTGCAGCACACTCGCAATCGGCGTGCGCGAATTGCGCGCAAGGTTGTGAATGACCCCATAGGTGCGCGCCCATTGGCGGTTAAGTGCAATCAAGCGCAGAACTTCATCCGAGACGGTGCGCATCGCCGAGATCGCTTCGATCTCTGGATCTGTAATGCGCGGGTTGTGGATAACGGCGGACGAAACAATGCGGTTAGCGTCGCGGATCAGGATCGAGCGCGTTTCGCGGTCGCCCTTCATCCCCATTTTCACGCGGTCTTTGACGTTCATCATCATCAACTGCCGGATGAGCGAGACGCGCTCCGGCGCAATCGCTTCACCCGTTTCGGCAATCGTTTCGTTGATGATGCGTTCGGCATTTGCCGCGCGTAGCTCAAAATCTTCTTCGTAAAGTTCTTCGAGCAGCTCTGTCGGCAGCCACGAATCATCAATGTCCGCGTCTGACACTTCGATGTGCGAAGCGATGAGCCACGCGTCTTCCGTCGCCAAAGCTTCCGTGCCGATTGACTCGGACGCTTCGATAAACTCGGCGGCCGCTGCCTGCCCGCGCGCTCTCAACTCTCCGGCGATCTGCTGTGCACCGCGCTCTTTCTCGAAAAACTCGCGCCTCACTTCGCGCACGCGCCGTTCGGCTTCCGGCGTGCGCGCTGCATTTGAAAGCACGGCGTCAATGATCGCGGGCGCACGGATAAGTCGTTGTTGATTGAATGTGATCAATTCAAGCAACGCGCCGTCGCCCGTTATCCGCGCGAGCAGCGCGATGGCTTCATCCGGCGTTCCGGCGTTAAGCGTCACGGCCTCGTGAACCTCGCGCCCCGCATCCGCGCGCGCGGCGAGAAACCCAAGCACGGCAGGCGAAGTTTCGGACGCCGCCGCAACATCAAGCAAGCCTTCCGCTTCCTGCGCATTGAGAGTCTCCGCCGCGGCCTGCTTAACGTCTTCGTCATCACTCGCTTGAAGCACAACCAATACTTCGAGCAACTCGGCTTGCGCGAGCGGCAACATCCCACGCGCCGCCGCCATCCGCGCCGCCTGCGGAATCGTGCCGGAGATGATGGCTTGAACGATTGGATTTGTTGATGTGACGTTTGCGCTCATGCGTTAATCAGCTTACATCATTTATGTGGCGTTACGAACGTACATAATATGATCAGCCTGTAAAACTTTCATCGTCTTTCCCTACAGCTTTGAATTGTATGTTTTGAGATGAACTGAACACTTGCTAAAAGACGGAGAAGGTATATTCAAGCGTAACGAATTGAGAAACCGGACGCCCGTCTTTCGTTGCGGGTTCAAACTTGATTCTGCGCGCCGCCGCGACTGCTGATTCCGTCAGCCCATGACTGAGCGGCTTGACGACGAGAATATATTTGACCGTGCCGTCAAAGGATAAAACCGCGCGGAGTCTGACGATCCCGCTAACCCTGTTTTGCCGCGCTGCTTCAGTGTAGGTCGCTTCGGTTTTATTTAAGACACGCGCCCGCGTTGTCACTTCACTCGACGGGTAGATAGCAGGCGAGATGTTTGTTGCGGCGTCAAATCCGGCATAAATACGTAATACATCTAACTGTTCGCGCAGTTGGTTTGCGTTCGCAGCATTGGGAATTAGCTGAAGATACTTTTCAAGACTTTCGACTGCTTGCTGATATTGTGTTCGTCGGGCGGCGCGGTTCTGTTCACGAAGTTGCTCATCTTCTCCCTTAACACCCATTGGCTCTTCTTGCGTCGGAAGTCTCTCGGCCGATAATCCGATTAGCGCCTGACTTTTCAAAAGATATGCTTGAGCGAAGTTGGCCTTTATCTTCAACGCCGTTTCAGCTTGCTGCAAAGCCTTCGCATTATCTCCTTCCCTGAGGCGCACAACGCCGATAATGTATTGCGCTTCAGCATTCTGTGGATCGATCTGGATGGCGCGTTCGGCTTCACGCTCCGCCTCGCGCGATTTGTTGAGCAGAAGCAGACTGTAAGCTAAACCCGTGTGCGCGACGACAGCATCAGGGCGCAGTTTAACTGCGGTCTCAAATGCTTTACGCGCTTCTTTTGCTTTACCATTGAAGTTAAGCGTGAGTCCGAGATATTGCCATGCGTCTGCATCGTCCTTGCGTTGCTTAACGGCGCGGCGTAAAGCTTTAATAGCTTCTTCGATCTTTCCTTCGCGGTAAAGTTGAATCCCGCGAGCCGGGTCGCTTGCGGCGATAGAAGATGGCTGCTGCGCGCGAACAAAAACCTGATTGCCGAAGAGGGAGAGGCAGAGCACAATCAAGAGATAAGCGGTGGCGCGAGGTTTATTCATTTCCGACCCCTGCAAATGTTTGTGAGGAATAACAATAGGGCGACTCAACCAGTAGGTTTTAGTTGAGTCGCCCTTAATTGTAAAAGAGCGCGTGTTGGATTGCCAGAGTTATTTTACGCGCCGCAGCACTTTTTATATTTCTTCCCTGAGCCGCAGGGACACGTATCATTCCTACCAACTTTCGGCGCATCTCGCGTGACGGGTTTGACGCGGATAGCCTCTTCGCCCGCGGCCCCAGCCGTTTGATTCGGCCCGGTAAATGTCAAAGCAGACGGGCGACGTGAACGGCGGCGTTGTTG
>JACDAW010000297.1 GCA_013695245.1 Pyrinomonadaceae bacterium
ATTCGATTGGAGCCGTCGGTTCGATGCTAATCTACCCGGACGGGCGTTTGCAGGAAGCGGGCGGCGGCGTCTGGATTGACGGCACGGCGTTTAATTACGGTCACCGGCAAGACCCTGAGGATCGCAAATTTAATTATCGGAGAGAAGTTGATTACTGCTCGGCTTCATCGCTTCTTGTTAGGAAAGATTTATTTGAACGCTTGGGCGGCTTCGACGCGCGTTACGCACCGGCTTACTACGAAGATACTGATCTCTGCTTCGGGATTCGCTCGCTCGGCTTCAAGGTTATGTATCAACCGATGTCGCGCGTCATCCATTACGAAGGAATCACGGCCGGGACAGACATCAACGCGGGTTTCAAGCGTTATCAAGAGATCAACCGTCACCAGTTTGTCGAAAAGTGGAAAGAGACGCTGCGGCATGAGCATCTCGAAAACGATCCGGACAATGTGGAGATCGTCGCTAACCGTCGGCGCGGGCCGCGCATTCTCGTATTCGATAAAGAGATGTTGATGCCCGACAGAGATTCGGGCAGCCTACGGATGCAGTTGATCCTTAAAAGCCTTACGCGGCGTTGGCGACCCGTGTTCATTCCGCTTTACGCATCGAACGCTCCGAAGTACGAAAAGCTTTTGGGGAAGGACGGAATTGAGGTCGTCGAATTAGCAGACTACAAGCGCTTGATCAAAGAAGGAGACGTTTACGCCGTGATTCTCAGTCGCGCCGCCGTCGCCGACGCTTTGCTGCCGACGATTCGCAAACTCGACCACAGCATCAAGATTATCTTCGATACGGTGGACGTGCACTTCTTACGGCTTGAACGCGAGTACGAACTGACGGGCAACGAGGAATACGCGGAAGAGGCGATGCTTCTCAAGAAGCAGGAAACGCACATGGCGCGCCTGAGCGATCAGGTGTGGTGCGTAACCGAGGATGATAAGAAAGTTTTAGAGCGAGAAGCGCCCGGAGCAAACTTTGAGATTATCCCCAACATACACGCTCTCCACGGGCGGGGTAAAAGTTTTGCTGAGCGGGAGGGGCTGCTCTTTATCGGCAACTTCAATCACCGGCCTAACAACGATGCCGTTCACTTTTTTATGAAAGAGATTCTTCCACGCTTGAAGGAGCGTATTCCGGGAGTTAAATTCCATCTCGTCGGCAGCAATATGTCTGATGAGGTGACGAAGTACAACTCCGAGGACGTCGTGGTGATGGGCTACGTGCCGGACGTTGCCCCTCTGTTTCATTCGTGCCGCGTCTTCGTTTCTCCACTTCGTTACGGCGGAGGGATGAAGGGCAAGATCGGTCAGGCAATTTCCTACGGATTGCCGGTTGTAACGACCGCGATTGGAGCCGAGGGGATGGGGCTACGACATAATCATGAAGCCTTGATTGCGGACGAAACGGAAAATTTCATCGAGGCGGTCTGCCAAGCATACACCGACGCGCAGTTATGGCAGCGCCTTGCCGATAACGGCTACCGGCATATTCAAGATTCTTACACTCCACGAGTGGTTGAGGAGAAAATCCGAGTTGCGATTGAACAACTCGGCAAGCGGGGAGAGAAGCGCGACAAGCATTTGGAAACAATCGAGAACCAAGTATTCAGTAACGAGGTGAAAGCGGACAGTGCCACCAACTAATCGCTTTCGGAATTATGTGAAGTAAGAGTGCCAGCAATTTGTTGAAGTTCATCAGATTTTCTTGTCGCCGGCGAACGCAACAAGCGGCGGTAGATGTCAGTTAAACTTGAGATGTGCGCTTCGATGCTGAAGCATTCTATTGCTCGCTTCTTTCCCCGTTTGCCCAGATTCGAGCGGTAGCAAGGATCATCGATCAGCCTTATTAGCTTTCGCGTTAGATCGGATGGGTCTTTCGCGCGAAACACCGACGCACAAGTGCCGTCCGCAGACACCTCTAGCAACGGTTCGATGTCCGAGACGATGGTCGGCAGACTCATCATCATGGCTTCCACGACGGCGATCCCGAAAGTGTCACGGAGCGACGAAAAAACGAAGAGGTCAAGCGAGCTTAGCACCTCGGAGATGTTCGCACGTTTGCCAACAAAATGAACGCGTTCAGCGATGCTATGTTCCCTACAATAGTTGACGCACTCTTGGTACAAACCGGGAGCTTTCTCCAAGCACTCGCCGATGAACGCGCAATGGACGTGCGGCGACAAACTAAACAACTCCGGCAAAGCCTTGCAAACAGTTAGTTGATCCTTTGCGGCGTTATTATAAAAATTTCCGATCATGCCGATCAGCAGGTTGTTATCGCTTAATCTGAGTTCATCCCGCAACCCGGCTCTTGTATGCTGCAACCTTCTCGCATCCACCCCGTTATAGACGACGTTGAAATTGCTCTTAGTGCCCAATCTGGTTTCCGTTTCGAGCCAACTTAGCAGTCCTCTGCTGACAACGATGTTTGCGTGCATACGCGGGACGAGGAATTTAAGGGCAAGGCGATTTTTAAGATCGAAGTCGGCACCGTGAAAACTCAGCACCTGTTTCGTGTTCAACCCGAATGTAGCGAGGTAGGCGTGAAGGGCTTCGACCGCTTGATGGCTGTGGACAATTTGTATCTTGCGTTCTTTGATAATGCTGCGAAGCTGTGCGGCGAGGCGCAAGTCCACTGGAGCCTCGCGTTGCAAACGTATGAAGTGCGCTTCCGAATTGCGAAAATCATCTTCTAACTCACCCCCGCCCGTAGCGACAAACGTTAAATCCAGATTGTTGCTTTTCGCGTTGCGACATACATCAAGCGCCAGTATTTCAGCGCCGCCGCGATTAAGAGTATCAAGTATATGAATAACTCTCATTAATGTTGAGAACGTCGCGCTTAGAAAGGGAGAGAGATGCGCACTAGCGTAACGCTCAGAGTGCCCCTTCAGCATGATGATTGGTTACAGAAATGCTTCCAATTGCTTTTTGAAAGTTATGGTTACGATCTAAACTTCGGATCAGTTGATTAAAGCCTCTTCGGATTTTGATCACGTCTATCAGAGCCAAATACATTCCGAATCACTAAAACAGCAATTTCTAAGGGACTCACTTAATTACGAGCGGTAAGGCACTAACGGTTTGAAGATAGGCGAAGTATCACCTTGCAGGTAGGCACGTCCAAGATGTGGGGTTATCGGTTTTCTGATGGATTTGCAGATCGAGAATTTATCGGATGAGCGTGAATTACAACTTCCACTGATTCAGTGTGCTTCAGAAGATTATGGGAACAAAAAGCGTCACGCGGGTTTCTAAAGACGAGAGACCGAGGGTTCTCGCTTTTCCGCTTGGCACCGGCGAAAAGGAGAAAAGGAATGATGTTTAGAAACTTAGTTGAATCCGGTTCGCACCGCCAAGATTTGCAACGCAAAGGCAGATTCTTTTTCGGCACACTCGCCGCTTACGCGCTTTTCCTCACGTGCGCGGGCGTCGCCAGCGTCTTTGCTTATGACGCGCACCTCGAAAATCAGAATTTAGAATTAGTGACACTGTTTACGCCCGCCCTGCCCGAAACGCCGGTTGAGATGCAAAGGGAAACCTTAAGACCGACGACAAGCGACAACACATCTCAAACCAATATTCGCACCGCAGTTTACAAGGATATAACGAACACGACCGAGCCGCCAAAGTTAGTCTCCACGACGCCCAATACCGTGCCGCCTGTCCCGCCCTATGAGCAATTTAAACTCGGTGAAATAAATTCTGTTGCTGCGATGCCCGCCGCACCAAACGGAGATAATCCACGCGAAAGCGATTCTTCAAGCTCGAACGGCAACTCGAAGAGGCTGCCGCCTCCACCACAACCGTCCGCCGCGCAGCGCAACACACAAACGCCACCCGCTCAACAGACCGTGAGGCGAATGTCTGGACATGTGCTCGAAGGGAAAGCTACGTTCAAGCCTGCGCCCGCTTACCCGGAAGCGGCTAAAATAGTCGGCATAAGCGGCGCGGTCGCGGTGCAAATCCTCGTTGACGAAACGGGCAGAGTCATCTCGGCACAAGCCGCGTCAGGGCATTCTCTCCTGCGCCAAGCGGCGGTACAAGCTGCGCTTCGCGCGCGGTTCACGCCCACACTACTCTCAAATCAACCCGTGAAAGTCTCAGGCATGATCACCTACAACTTTGTGCTCCAGTAGCGAATCGGACATCAACTGATTCGTCCAGTTTTGTGCTTATACAAAAATGAGTGGGCTTAGCGAAAGATACGGTCAATACCTTTCGCCAAGCCCACCCGGATGTTGTGCGAAGAGCGTGCTAAGCAAAACTTTCAAGCGCGCGCTTCCTTAAACTTAAACAGACTTACTGCGGCGACGGCGGCGAATAGCGCCCACCGTTCCGGCTAAACCTGAGCCAAGCAGAAATACTGTTGCTGGCTCTGGCACCGGGGCGTTCACCTGTGCGGCCGTGCCAGAGACGAGTAAATTATCAAAGCGAACAGTGCCGGTGGAACCGGTCGCGCCATTGATGACGATGCGGAAGGCAGCATTCGCATTATTGTTAAGCGCAGTGATGCCGCTGAGATTGAATGTTTGTAAGGTAAAGCTGGTCATAGGATCAAATGCGCTTCCGAAGTTAATGAAGGTCGTGCCGTCAGTGCTGTATTGAAATTGCAAGCTGGCGAATCCCGTGGCTGAGCGTTGCGTGGCAAAAGAAACGTTGATATTTGTAAAGTTTTGCGTGCTGGCGTTAACTTGCAGAAACCTGCCGTTATCTCCAGAACCGCCGGTAAGATTAAAGGCTTGACCCGCAGCATCGCCCATTTGGGCGTTAAGGGTTGTACCAGTGACAAAGCTGGTTGATGATGCGGTCGTCGTTAAAGTTGGTGTTCCGACTGCGTTTTCGCGATCAACAACTGTATCTGAATCGTTGAAGTTAAAGAGCGCAATCTCATCTGCCTGCGTGCCGACGGCGGCGGCGCAGATGATGATTAGGC
>JACDAW010000332.1 GCA_013695245.1 Pyrinomonadaceae bacterium
GTTATCGCCAGCGAAGATGATGCCGTTGAAGCGGTCGCCGCTATTGGCAACGACTTGCCCGCTAACGGGATTTAAGGTGACGGCGCGCGCCGGATCGTAGAAGTCGGGGCGGAATGAGGTGAGGTAGTCATTCACTTCAATCGGATTTTGGAAGACCGAGTAGCGCGCGCCGTAGTCGAGCGTGAAGCGCGGCGTGATCTTCCACGTGTCCTGCGCGTAGAACTCAATCGTGTTGTAGCGGAGTTCTACGCGCACCTCGTTCTGGTCTTCGCCGTAGCTCGATGGCGCGCCAAGGAGGAAGTCAGCGAAGGCGTTGCCGGAGCGCGTGCCGTTGAACGTGAAGCTGCCGTTAAGGTTGTTACCTGCGTTTTCGTTCTTGGCTTCGCGAGAGAGAAAAACGCCGAATTTCAAAGTGTGGTTGCCGCGCACGGCCGTCAAGTTATCGCGCACGGTGTAGCTCGGATTCTCGATGTTCTGCGGACTGGTGAAGGTGAGTCCCTGCACGTTTGTGATGCCGATGTTAGGCAGTGCGCCTTGTAGCGTGCTGGGGAACAACTCCGGTGAGGTGAAGCCCGGCGCGTTGGCGCGAAGGCCGGTGCCGACGAACTCCGTCTGGATCAAGTTGCGCGCGAAGTCGAACGCGATCTCGTTAATCGTCGTCGGCGACAGTCCGAACTTAAGCGAGGCGACGAAGTTATCGCCCGGCGTGTTCGTGCGTTGTGCAGCGACTCCGGGGAAAAGCGTGCCGGCGATGTTATTCAAGTTGAACGGATCGATGAACGGATTGCCGCCCGGATCGTCGCGCGTGAAGTCGTCGCGGATGTAACGCGCGGTAAACGTCGTCGTGTTACTGAAGTTGTGATCGAAGCGAACGATCTCTTGGCGGAAGTTTCCGGCGACCGGCGTGACGCGGCGGAATTGATTTAGCGCACCCGCCGCATTGCGCTCATTAGGCGGGAGGATGAAGTTCAGTAGGGCGCGCGCGTTCGGGTCAATGCGATCCTGCGGGATCGTGACGATACCGCCAACCGATGGGTAAGTGACGCCCGCCCTCAGCGGATCGCGGAGCGCCTCGCTAGACGTGATGAGTCCCGCACGTTGATCATCGGTGGCGACGGTGCCGACAGGGACGCTCGTCGCGCGGATGCGCCGAAACTCATTTGAGAAGAAGAAGAACGTGCGGTCGCGCCCGTTGTACACGGCGGGGCCGCCCTCGCCGAAGCGCGGCAGAAAGACGGGGCCGCCGATTGTGAAGCCGAAATTATTGTACCTGAGCGGCTGCTTGAAGCGTGGATTCTCAGGGCTGCTAAGTCCTGTAAGCGGCGTGGTGATAAAGGGTTCGCGCGTGTTAAGCGCGTCGTTGCGGAAGAACTCATAAAGCGTGCCGTTGAAATCGTTGGTGCCCTGACGGGTGACGACGTTGATCACGCCGCCGCCGTTCCGGCCGAATTCTGGCGCATAGTTTGATGTCAGGATCGTAAACTCTTGGATAGCGTCAACGCTCGGAATCGTCAACAGCGTCAGGTTCGATCCCGTATCAACATTGCGTGCGCCGTCAACAAGGTAGTTGACCGCCGAAGTGCGCCCGCCGTTAATCGAGACGTTGACGACCGCCAATCCACCGAAGGCAAGCGAACCCGGCGGCGTGGCAACGACGCCCGGCGCAAGCTGCGAGAGTTGCACGAAGTTGCGGCTGATGAGCGGAAGTTGCCGCACCTGCTCGCCCTCGACGAGTCCTGACCGCGTCGGAGTCTCTTGCACCAAAGGCGTGTCGCCAGTGACGGTGACGGTTTCGGCCACTCCGCCCGTTTCCAGTTGCACATCAATCGGGCGACGATCATTAACGCTGATGTTAATGTCCGTCTGCACATGTTTTTTGAAGCCGGGCGCCTCAATCGTGACTATATAGGTTCCGGGCGGCAGGAGCGGCGCGGAGAAAACTCCTTCTTCGGAAGTTTGGTACGTGCGCTCGAAGCCGCGCTCCGGGTTGCTAATGGTGACTTGCGCCGCTGCGACCACTGCGCCGTTCGGGTCCGTGACGCTCCCGGTGATCGTACCTGTCGTCTCCTGCGCGTGAATCGAGGGGACGAGGAAACTGAAACTGAAGGCGAGAATCAGCATCGCCTTGCACATTGGATTCTTGTAGCTTGGGTTCATGGGATGTTCCTCTTCGATCAAAATGCGAAACCGAATATCTGCTGGACTATGCCGACCATTCAAGTCGCCGCGTTGTTCGCGCGGCACCTATTTTTCTTTGCTCAAATCAAATTTGAATCTTTGACGTATGAGCGCACTGGTAAAGCGACTGACCCGCCTTACGAGTTTATAAGGCAAACTATGTTCCCGCTTTTTTGCCTTCTAATTTACCTGCCATTGTTTGGTTTTTCCTTACGTCGTCATAACAATTCATACGAAAAGCCAAAGAGCCGACCTTAAATTTTGGAGAAAGCGATGCACCTCGCCAGCGGCGTTTCATCGCGGGGTTCTACGGATAAATTAAAGAGCGCGCGCGAGTTTGCTTAAACAGGTCAAGCGCGATTGTCCATGAGCGCGCGATCTCTTCCGGCG
The DNA here is from genome assembly GCA_013695245.1 of Pyrinomonadaceae bacterium. Lineage (GTDB taxonomy): Bacteria > Acidobacteriota > Blastocatellia > Pyrinomonadales > Pyrinomonadaceae > JACCYN01. The sequence goes on from JACDAW010000332.1 coordinate 2,569, forward strand.
CGTCGCCGCGTTTTAGACGCGCGAGCGTGTCGGCGTTGGCGAGCAACCGCAGGTAATCGTCCGCTTTCCACTCCGCCGCATACAAACGACGTAAGGCGGCGGCGATCTCCAAGCCTGTTTGCACGGATCGAAAAGTTGCGCGGTCGGTGACGATGATGTTGATGCCGCCACACTCTACGTCCTTGAAGACGGACGCGCGCGGCGTAAAACGCACGGGCACGAAGCGCACGCCAGCGAGTTTCCGGTTGTTTAATTCGGCCGCTAATTTTTGTCCGTCAATATAAGGCGCGCCGACGATTTCAAACGGCGTGTCTGTGCCGCGCCCGACTGAGAGATTTGTTGTTTCAAGGAGACCGACGCCGGGATAGAGCGTGGCTTCCGTGAGGCTGCGCATGTTCGGCGAGGGATTTGTCCACGTAAGATTCGTTTGATCAAACCACATCGCGCGCCGCCAGCCGCGCATCTCGACGACGCGCAGATCGCAATTTATCTTTCGTTCGTTGTTAAAGAAGCGCGCGAGTTCGCCGATGGTCATGCCATGCCGAACGGGAATAGAATGGTACGCAGTGAAAGAAAGTTTATCGTTATCGGCGATTGCGCCTTCCACATCTGTGCCGCCAATCGGGTTCGGACGGTCGAGAACGAAGACGGGGAGTTTCAACTTCGCCGCTTCTTCCATGGCGTAACCGAGCGTCGAAATATAAGTGTAGAAGCGCGCGCCGATGTCTTGAATGTCAAAGACGAGCGCGTCCAAATCTTTCAACTGTTCTGCTTTCGGGCGGCGCGTCTCGCCATAAAGAGAATAGACAGGCAGCCCTGTGCGTTCGTCAACGGAGTCGGAAACTTTTTCGTCCGACGCGCCGCGAATGCCGTGCTCCGGCGAAAAGAGCGCAACTAATTTTACGTTCGCGGCTTCGCGCAGCACGTCAATCGTCGCGCGCCCCGCGCGATTGCGCCCCGTGTGATTCGTGATTAGCCCGATACGCATTCCCGCAAGCTGTTTGAAGTTGTCGCGCTCAAGCATGTCAATGCCCGTCATGACTTCGGCAAACTCAGCGCTAGAAGAAGCACTACTCGCCGCGCCCGTTTGATTGATACCGCCTACCGTCGCGCCGGATGAGAGGCGCGCCGTGCTCGCCATCGCTTCCGCCGCAAAGCGCGCCGACACTTCGCGCAGGCGTTCCACAGAATTATCTGTAATTGATGAGGCAACGATTGTCGCCACGCGTCCGCGCAGAGCGGTCACGTCACCTTTACCGTTTGGGTGCACACGATTACTCAAAAAAACGACGAAAGTTTCGCTCGCTGGATCGATCCACACGGAAGTTCCGGTGAAGCCCGTGTGACCGAACGAACCGGGCGGAAAGAGATCGCCGCGATTCGATGAATAGCTGCTCGTCATGTCCCAACCCAAGCCCCGCGCCTGCCCGTCTTCGTTGATCGCGCGCGGGCGCGTCATCGTCGCCACGCCCGCCGCGCTCAAAATGCGCGCCCCGTTATACTCGCCGCCGTTTAAGATCATCTGGCAGTAAACGGCTAAATCATCGGCGGTCGTAAAGAGTCCGGCGTGACCCGCGACGCCGTTCATGCGATAGGCGGTCGGATCGTGTACCTCGCCGCGCAACATGCGTTCACCATCTTCTCCGGCCGCTTCCGCGCGTCCGCCGAGATAACTGTTTTGGGCGCGTCTGGTTTCCGTCGGCGCAATGCGTGATGGAATTGTCGCACGCGGGCGAAACCCTGTGTCGTTCATTTTTAGCGGAGCGAAAATGTTACGACGCGCAAACTCATCCAGACTTTGGCCGCTCGCGCGGCGCACGACTTCGCCGAGCGCGATAAAACCGATGTCGCTATAGACGAATTTTGTGCCCGGCTTGCTGCGTAAGGGTTCGCGGTATAAGCGCCGCATCGCTTCATCGTAGCCCGTCCATTGTTCACGCAAATCGAAATCAGGTGCGTAGCCGCCGCGATGCGTCAGCAGTTGCTCGATGGTCGGCTGCTCTCTGCCATCGCCCGCAAGCTCTGGGATGTAGCGTCCGACCTTATCCGCAAGCCGCACCTGCCCGCGCTCGACGAGAATCATAATGCTCGTCGCCGTCGCCACCACTTTCGTTAAACTCGCTGCATCATAGATCGTGTCAACGCTCGCCGCTTCGCGCGCAGGGATAAGTGAGCGCGCGCCGTAAGCTTTACGATACGCGATGCGCCCGCGCCGCCCGACGAGAACGACTGCGCCCGGCGTCTCATTGCGTTTAATCGCTTCTTCTACCGCTGCGTCAATTCCCGCCAACGCTCGGCAGACATTCCTACCGCCGCAGGCGAAGCAATCGGTAGATTCGTCGCCAACGTTTGACATGCGAGCGCGACGATCACAAGAAGCGACACGCAGAAACTTTCTCTGTGCCCTCTGCGCGCCCTCTGCGTCTCTGCGGTGAAATTCGACATACTTTACACTCAACCAAAATCTAACTCACACTTCACCGATTCATCGTCGCCGCGTTATTTAATCCGCCGACAGCTTTCAGTTGTATGCCTGTGCCCCGCGCGTAAAGATTAGGCAGCGAGATCGGAAGCCTTCCCGTGACATCAATCTCGCCCAGCAGGAGGCGCGCGGCGGCGCGTTGCAAACTCGGCATATCGCCATAAGCAACCATGTATGTTCGCAGTTGGGGGAAACTTCCCAACAAGTAAGGATTGCCGAAACTAATACCGACGACGGGAGCTTTGCGTTTGATCAACTCGTCAAGCGCCCGCGCGCCCGCATCAGGGATTCCGACGCTGCGCGCTTGCCCCGAACGCACGCGCCCGTAGAGCGAGGCGATCACAAGGTCAGCCCCGCTTGCGCGCTCCAAAGCTTTACTCACCTCAGCATCCGAAGAACGCTCATCAAGCACGATGGTTTCCATCTGCCGTCCGCCGCCGCGCAT
>JACDAW010000428.1 GCA_013695245.1 Pyrinomonadaceae bacterium
TCAAAATTTTGCGCAGTAAAATCCGCGAGCGTAGCGCCGGGTTCAACGTCAACCGGGTAGCCGGAGTCGTAGCGTCCGCCGAAGATGGCATAAATTCCGGTCGGATGATGCGTGTAGCTCACTTGAAACTGCGCGGAGTTTCGCTGATCGTGATCGTTGGCGAAGATAAGTCCCGGCGTGTCGAGCGAGTTCGCGGATTCGCCGAGAAACAGCCCGCCGTTGATCGGCGTCACGCCGTAAGCGCGGGAGTTGGCATAGGAGAGGAATCCGCGAAAGCCGCTTATGTCAGTCGTTTCAACGCGCAGTTCTTCGCCGGTGACGCGCCCCAACGAAATTGAAATGGGAAAGATCACGCCCGTATCGAGGAATTGATCCTTATCGGCGAAGTTCGTAATGCGCTTCTGGTAAGCGGCAAGGTTGATGCGAAAGTAACGCGAGACGGACTGCTGCACGCCGATCTCAAACACGTGCTGCTTGTCAGGCAGAATCGGGCGCACGCCGCTCTGACCTTGGATGACAGCGAGCGGCGAAAGTGCAGCCGCCTCGAAAGAACTTGCGAGCAAAAGATTCTCAGCCGGAGGCGTTTGGAAGAAGCGGTTGTATGAAGCGCGCAGCGTGGTTTGCGTGCGCGGAATGAAATAAGCGATGCCGATGCGCGGGCTGAGTCCGCTGTCTTTGATCACGAGGCGGTAATTGTCGTAACGAAGCCCGGCGTCAACGGTGAAGTTGCGAAACAGCGTAAAGTGATCTTGCGCGTAGAGACTTAGTGTGCGACCCGTGCGGCGTCCATTGAAGACGAACGGGTTTGCGGCCGTAAAACCGTTGACCGGATTCGGAATTGTGTTTCCTACAGCATCAGTAAAATCTTCAAAGCGTGTGGTCGGGTAGAAGCTAAAATTCTCGCGCACGGGCGTGATGGTGAATTGCCCGCCGAACTTAATGATCTGGCTGCCGCGCGTGAGTGTGATGGCGGCGATACCGCCCGTGTTTTGCAGGATACGATCTTGAAAGGCGGCGACCGGCGTTGACAGCGGATTGCTCGTCAGACGCGCGGTGCTATAGCGGTTGAAGAACGAGAATTGTCCGATTGCAGTGTCAGAGAAAATGTGGTCGTAGGTGATGAACTGCGAATTGTCGCGTAGGCGTTGACGCTGATCCTGACCGGCGAGTTGTTGCTCAAGGCGATTGGGAACTTGGAAATTTGTGCCACCGAAGAGAAATGTTCCGCGCAAGCTATCGTTGTCGGAGAATCTATAATCGAGACGGAAGAAACCCTTGCCGGTGCGCCCGAAGTTGTGAAAATTCTCAATCGTCGGCGGATCGAGAAAGCGTTGTGAAGTGGTGGCGGAAAGATTTGCGAGGAAACCGAACTTCTCTGTATGCGTTGAAAAATCCGCGCTCACTTCTCCGGTTGAAAAACTGCCGCCGGAGAATGTGACGCCGCCGTTCGTTGGCGCTTCAAGACCGGAGCGGGTGTTGACGTTAACAACACCCGCGAGTTTATCGCCGAACTCGGCGGGTATGCCGCCCGTTAGAACCTCAACGGTGCGAAGCGTGCGCGCATCGAGACTTGTCGAGAAGATCGCTGAGAGGTTGTCGGTGATCGGAATGCCGTCAACAACGTATTGCACTTGTGATTCGCTGCCGCGCGGGTGAAGGCGTCCGTTGTCGTCGGGAGCGAAGCCGGGAGCGGAGGCGACGATTGCTTCAATGCCACGCGAGGGAGTTGCGCCCGCTTGTCGTTCGATCAAAGTTTGACTGATGTCCGTATCGGAAGAAGTCTTGTCGGGTTCGACGAGCGTTGTGCCGCTTGTGACGTTGACGGTTTCATTGGCACCGGAGATGGCAAGCGTTAAATCAACATTAAGTGGAACTGTGCTTTCGAGGTCAATAGATTGTTCAGTCGCTTGGAAACCCGTCGCTTCAGCGTGCACGGTATAGGTGTTAAATGGAATGTTAACAAGTTTGAAGTTGCCTTCAGCATCCGTCTGCGCGCTTTGCCGGTAGCCAGTGATAGGCTGCGTAATGGTGACGTTTGCTCCCGAAACAAGCGCGCCGTTTGGGTCTTTCACCGTACCTTGAACAGCGCCGATGCGCGTTTGCGCAGAAGCGTTGAACGAAAGAATGAATACTGAAATTAGCGCTGCAACAACCAAAGTTGCGCGAAAGCCTTTCTGCGACATCTATTAAATTCCTCTCTATAAATGCTGTTGAAGGGAGATAGCGCACATAACCTTTTGATAAACTTGGACGATGAACTAACGCACGGTTAAGTTGTACAAAAGGTTTGCGCTAAAGCTGTTCCTGCGATGTGCGAACCGACGAGAACAGCGCGCGTAAGTTACAGCTTAGAGAGTTGAGGCGGAGCGCGCCCGCGTTGCGGAGCAGTCGTCTGCAAAGCTTGCTCAGGCAGTGCTTGGCCAACAATTGCGCATTGGGCTTGCGGCTTGGAGATGAAGGTGGGAGGTTGTAAAAGTCCGTTGAAAAGTTGTTGATGAAGCTGGCAGATCAAACACTCGTTAAACTGCGTGGTGCGGTTCTCTGAGGCCGTTTGATGAGCGCGAGCAAAGGCGCCGACTGCCGAGCTTTGCGATGCGTTAAAGCCGTGTTTGTGGACAGCCTCGGCGGTCGCGCCGTAGGAAATGAGAACGAGCAACACGCAGGCCACGGCGCGTTTGAAGCGCACGGTTTGAGCCTTTAAGTTATGTCGAGTGTTACTATTCATTTAATCGAGCATTATGCTACAGTCAGCGTTTGGAAGCACTATAAGCACACGCGGTAAGCAGTGTCAATCAAACCGCGATTCGTCCTGTGGGATGTGCGCGGTTCAAACATTTTGATTCCATGCAAGGTAATAAAGCTGCTTACTACTATCACGCCAGCAAGATTTTCTGTCATATAGAAATAGCTTACAAAACGACATCAAAGATTTTACTCTCACTGCTCATGCTCCTTGCCGGAAACTCTATGGCAACGGGGGCGGGACAGCAGTATGTGCCGGTCGTGCGCATCGAAATTCTTTCTCCCGCGACGGCGCGCATTAAGGTGGAAGGCCAACTAGCGGCTGGCAAAACCAGTTGGTCTTTTCGTAACGTGTATGCGCGTGCGACGAGGCTCGCTGAGAGAATTGAGAATTTCACGTTGATAGATGATAACGGAGCGAATGTGCCGGTGCATCAGTCGTTAACAGGCGAATATCAATCTCAGAGGGCGGCGACGAGATTTCGTTACGAAATGAAATTAGATTCAGCATTTAATCGGGAAAGTGAGGCTAACGTTTCTTGGATGGCGCACGAGCGCGCTTTATTGATGCTCGGCGATTTGCTGCCGCTTAACTTGAAAACAACAAAAATCAAGTTCGCTTTACCGGCAAGATGGAGCGTTTCTTCAGTTGAGAGTAAGGACGGGAAGGAAGATTTCATCGTTGCTGATGCGGAAGCGGCGGTCTTTCTCGCCGGGACGAATTTACGTGAGCGCCACGAGCAAATCGCTGATATGGATTTTGCTTTCGTCACGGCGGGCGAGTGGGCGTTCGATGACAGAAGCGCAACTTCGGCCGCCGTCGATCTGCTTAAACAGCACGTGGAAACAATGGGCGGCGTGCCGCAGCGACGCGCGATGGTGATGCTCTCGCCTTTCCCGCAAGCTGTGTCTGCCGGTCGTTGGAACGCTGAGACGCGCGGAGCGACTGTCGTGCTTATATCAGGACGCGCATCGTCTAAAACGGTGGGGCTATCTCAGTTAAGCGTCGCGTTGGCGCATGAACTGTTTCACCTGTGGGTGCCGAACAGCGTGGCGCTCGATGGTGAGTATGACTGGTTTTACGAAGGCTTCACTTTATACCAATCGCTGCAAACTTGCGTGCGCCTACGGCTGCTAACTTTCCGCGAATACTTAAATGCCATCGGGCGCGCTTATGACGCTTATCTTTCTGCTCCGCAACGCGAAAAATTGTCGCTGCTCGACGCCTCACGGCGCAGATGGACGGGCGCAACGTCGCTTGTTTACAGTAAAGGAATGTTGGTGGCGTTTCTTTACGACCTTGAATTGAGAAAACAGTCGCGCGGAAAACGCTCGCTCGGAAACGTTTATCGTGAGCTTTTCCGTCGTTATAAAAATGGTGGAAGCCGGGCGGATGGCAACACGGCTGTGCTCGCTACTCTAAGCAACGCCGGAGAAATGAAAAGGTTTACGGAACGCTACATCGAGAAAGCTGATCCAATTGATCTCGGCGCAATCGTGAAGCCCTTCGGCTTGCGGGTTGATAGCACAAGTGCCGTTACTTACATTACCGTCGCCGACTCGATAAACCGAGCGCAGCGCGAACT
>JACDAW010000349.1 GCA_013695245.1 Pyrinomonadaceae bacterium
ATGAAGTGCCGCTCGCCTTTCACGATCAAGGACTCGATGAGTTAGTCGTGCAAAAACTCGGACTCGCCGCGCAACACTCCGCAAGCGATCTCACGCGCTGGCGCGAACTCGTCGCCACGGTGCGCGATCCCGCAAGCGGCGAGGTCACCATCGGCATTGTCGGCAAATACGTTGAGCTTGAAGATTCTTACAAATCACTGCGCGAGGCTTTGACGCACGGCGGCGTGGCAAACAATTTGCGCGTTAACGTGCGCTGGGTTGAGTCGGAAACTTTGACGAACGACGCGGACGAAGATCATCTCCGCGACTTCGATGCGATCCTTGTGCCGGGAGGCTTCGGGCGGCGCGGCATCGTCGGAATGATCCGCGCCATATCTTACGCGCGTCGTTCGGGCACGCCCTACTTCGGTATTTGTCTCGGAATGCAAACGGCCGTCATCGAATACGCGCGCTCTGTCTGCGGACTCACGGGCGCGGATTCAACGGAATTTGACGAACAGGCGGCGCATCCTGTGATCTTCAAATTGCGCGACCTTGTCGGCGTCGAAGAGATGGGCGGCACGATGCGACTCGGCGCGTGGGTCTGCAAGCTTGCTCCCGAAAGTCTCGCGCAGAAAGTTTACGGCGGCGCAAGTGAGATCAGCGAACGTCATCGTCATCGCTACGAATTCAATCCGCAGTATCGCAGCGAGTTGGAAGAAGCCGGACTCGTGTTTAGCGGTGAATCGAGCGACGGGCGTTTTGTGGAGATGATTGAACTGCCGTCTGAGGTTCATCCGTGGTTCTTGGGTTGTCAGTTTCACCCGGAATACAAATCGAAGCCGCTTGCGCCCCACCCGCTTTTCGTTTCGTTCATTCGCGCAGCTCACGAAAATCGCTTGCGCGACAGGGCGGCGACGAATGAGAGCGAAAAGAGGTTGTCGCCATTACCGGAGCGGGCAATCGTCACGGGCGACGATTAAGCCGTAAGAAATTTCTTTACACGAAATGTAAAGAAGAAAAAAGGAGATGCTCTTTCGTTATCATCTCGCAGACGAGGAAAGAACAATGAGATCAAAATCCACGCCCTGCCTTGTGCATAAACTTATTGGTGTTGCGCGCGCGCTAGCAATAATCGGCGTAATTTTATTTGCAGGGAATCTCTGGCAGGCGAGCGCCGCTTCAAACGAGAGTTATGCGCGCGGTGAACGGCGCGACCGCTACGCGAAGTTTGATGGAATGCGTGTGCATTACGAGGATTTCGGAAAGGGAAACGAAGCGCTCGTTTTTGTTCATGGCTGGACGTGTAGCGCCGATTTCTGGCAAATGCAAGTGCCCGCGTTCTCGAATCGAATGCGCGTGATCGCCATTGATCTTCCCGGCCACGGCGCAAGCGACAAACCGAAGATAGCTTACACGCAAGATTTGTTTGCGCGCTCGATTGAGTCGGTCTTGCGAGACGCAGGAGTGAAGCGCGCCACACTCGTCGGGCACAGCATGGGCACGCCCGTCGTGCGGCAATTTTATCGCCTTTACCCGAAAAGGACGCGCGCCCTCGTTTTCGTTGACGGATCATTGCGCCTTATCGCGCCGCGCGCCGCGATGGAAAACTTTTTCGCTCCGTTAAAAGGGGTGCAATACGAAACGGCGATGAGCCGAATGGTTGACGCGCTTCTGGGCGCGCGAATGCCTTCGGAGTTGCGCGCCGAAGCCCGCGCCGCGATGCTTGCCACGCCGCAACACGTCGTCGTCAGCGCGGGCGAGAGTATGCTCAACGAAGCGATCTACAAACCGGATCGCATTAACGTACCCGTACTCGCCATATTCGCCCGCTCGCCTGCGTGGCCGAGGGACAATGAAGCGTTTTACCGGAGTCTGGCGCCGAATCTTGATTACCGAATGTGGGATGGCGTCGGGCATTTTCTGATGATGGAGAAGCCGCAGGAGTTTAACGAGGCATTGATGGAGTTCCTCGTGCGAAACAAGCTCGTTAAGAACAAGTAAAAGCAATTTTATGCTTCTATGTCCGAAATGCGGTCGCGCGTTTCCGCCGGACTTGCAAGAGTGCCCGGAGGACGGCGCGCGCTTGCAGACGGACGCAACCGTTGCGGGTGAAACAAAAGTTGATCCATTAATCGGCCGCGTGCTCGATGATAAGTATCGTCTCGATGAGCGACTCGGCCAAGGCGGAATGGGCGCAGTTTACCGCGCGACGCACTTGTTGATTGATCGCCCGGTCGCCGTTAAAGTTTTGAATCACCGTTTCGTGACGGATGAAGCGGCGCGCGAGCGTTTTCGTCGTGAGGCGCGCGCGGCGGGGCGTTTGCGTCACACGAATGCAGTAGCGGTAACGGACTTCGGGCAGACGGCGGACGACACGGTTTATATCGTGATGGAGTTGCTTGAGGGACGCAGTCTGCGCGAACTCCTCGCCCTTGAAGCTCCGCTTGACCCAGCCCGCGCGACTTCTATTATGTTGCAGGTGGCGGCTGCGGTCGCCGCCGCGCACGAAAGCGGAATCATCCACCGCGATCTCAAGCCCGGCAACATCTTCATCGTCCAACGCCCGCACGCGCCGCCCATCGTCAAAGTGCTCGACTTCGGAATCGCCAAACTAATGGCGGAAACGGCGGATGGCGGAGAAGTTTTGAATACTTTGACCGAAGCCAATGCGATGATCGGCACGCCGCGTTACATGTCGCCTGAGCAGTGCGATGGCGCGGCGCTCTCACCTTCATCCGACGTCTATAGTCTCGGCATCATCCTTTACGAAATGTTGACGGGCATAACTCCCTTCACGGGCGCAAGCCCGCTCGCCGTTGCGCTCAAGCATTCATCGGAAGCGCCGCGCGCGCCGCGCGAAATCAATTCAAGCATTCCGCCACAGCTTGAAGCTGTCGTGCTTCACGCGCTTGAAAAAAATCCTGCGAACCGCCCCGCAGATGCCGGAGCTTTTCGCCGCGAACTGCACGCAACGGCCGAACAACTCGGATTAGAGCACGCCGCCGGTTTCACGCAGCCGACGATGGAGATGTTGCGCGACGCGGGCACGCAGACGCCTTCCGGTCGTTTAGTGATTGATATTGAACGCCTGCGCGAAGCGCGCGCCAGTGCCGTCGCGCCCGCCACGACAATGCAGAATGCAAAGACTGCCGACACAGCCGAAGAGCACGTTCAACGAACACTAGGTTTGCCCGCAAACTCTCCGCCGCGCGAATCAAATTCACCGTCCGCATCGCGTCTCAACATTCCTTTCAATTCTTCGTCAAGAGATTGGCGAGCCTCGTTGCGCAATCCGCTTGTGCTCGGCGCGGTTGGTTTGGCGGTTGTTTTAATCGCAATCATTGTTGCTTTAGCGTGGCGTTCCTTCTACGCGTCGCAAGCATCTGCGAGCGCGAATGATGAATCAATCGGGCGCACGCTTGCGACATCAGGCGAGCCGCGCAACGAAAAGGTCGCGCCACGCGAGCCGCGCACGGCGGCAGAGTTCTACGAACGCGGAGCATACAGTTTCTCGACGCGAGATTTCGATGCGGCGGCGCGCGATTACGAAAAGGCGTTGGAGTTGCAACCGGAGTTTCCCGAAGCGCACAATCGTTTAGGACGCGCGCTGCTTGCGAAGGGACAATTTAGAGAAGCGGCCAATGAATTTCGTAAAGCAATCGAGCAACGTCATGGCGATTACCCGACTGCGCACTACAATCTCGGTTTTACGTTGCAACAACAGCGTGACGCTTTCAATGCCTTAAACGCCTACAACGAAGCGATTAAGAGCGCGGGAGGCAACTACCCGGACGCTTATTACCAGATTGGTCTGCTGCAATTTGAGCTGCGACACTACGCCGAATCCGCCGACGCGCTTCGGAAAGCTATCGAGCAGAACGGCGGACGCGACCCGGAGGCTTATTTCAAACTTGGCCTCTCGCTTATCAGCCAAAAAAAGATGGATGAAGCGGAGCAGGCATTTCGCACAGCCGTCGAGCAGCGCGAAGGCAATTTTGCCGAAGCGCACTATAATCTCGGTTTGCTTTATGACGAACGTGATCGGCCGGAAGATGCGATTCGTGAGTATGAAATCTATTTGCAACAACAGCCCAACGCCTTCAACCGACGTTTGGTAGAAAACAGTTTGAGTCGTTTGCGGCGTCGCTCCGCCGCGCGTTCGTAAATCGGCGCATTGATTTTAGCGACGCACGAAGCGAATTGAATTTATGAACGAAGGAACAAAAGAGATTCGATCTTTTAAAATCGGTGGTGCGACTTTCGGCGACGGTCGGTTGACTGTCATCGCCGGGCCATGCGTCGTCGAATCGCGGGAACACTCTTTGAAAATGGCGAGCGAGTGCTCGGCAGCCGCGCGTCGTGTCGGACTTGATTACGTTTTCAAAGCATCGTTTGATAAAGCCAACCGCTCATCCTATAAAAGCTTTCGCGGGCGCGGGATGGAATACGGACTCGAAGTATTGCAGGAGGTGAAGGAAACTTACGGTGTGCCGGTGTTGACGGATGTGCATACGGTCGCACAAGTCGAGCCTGTTGCGGAAGTCGTTGACATATTGCAAATACCCGCGTTTCTTTCGCGGCAGACTGACCTGATCGAAGCGGCGGCGCGCACAGGGCGGGCGGTGAACGTCAAGAAGGGACAGTTTCTCGCACCTTCGGATGCGCGCAACATCGTCGAAAAAGCGCGTCACGCCGGATGCGAAAAGCTGTTGCTCACGGAGCGCGGCGCATCGTTCGGTTACAACAACCTAGTGGTTGACATGCGCTCCTTTCCCATTATGCGAAGTTTCGGCGCGCCCGTCGTGTTTGACGTGACGCATTCTTTGCAACTGCCGGGCGCACTGGGCGATGCAACCGGCGGGCAACCCGAATTCATCGAACCGCTTGCGCGCGCTGGGGTTGCTTGCGGCGTTGATGCCGTCTTTCTCGAAATACATGATAATCCGTCTGGAGCTCTCTCCGACGGCGCAAACGCGCTGCCACTCGCCCGTTTTGAATCGTTACTCGAAACGCTGCGCGACATTCATGAGGTCGCAGTGCGGCGGCATGACAGGCTTTAGCGGAAAACGAATAAATAATCGTATCCCAAGTTGCATCTGACAACGTCCGTGCCCTGAAGTTTTAAATTGATGAACACCGAAGTTTTACTCCGTAAAGACGCTTATGCTGCGGGTGTGCGACGCGGGCGTTATTTACAATATATAACCATCATGTGGAATTCGCTCGAAGCGATCATCGCTGTCGGAGCGGGATTGCTCGCGGGAAGTGTTGCGCTTATAGGCTTCGGGGTGGATTCGCTGATCGAGGTTTCATCGGGCGCGGTGTTGCTGTGGCGGTTGGCGGGTGGTGAGCGGAGGGAAGCAATGGCGTTAAAACTCGTCGGCGCTAGTCTGCTGTCGCTTGCCGCTTATGTCGGTTTTGATGCTGCAAAATCTTTGATCGCGCATGAAGCGCCGGAGGAAAGCATCACGGGCATTGTGCTCGCCGCTCTATCGCTAATAGTAATGCCGCTTTTAGCGCGGGAGAAGCGGCGGGCGGCGGCGCACCTTAACAGTCGCGCGATGGTGGCTGATTCGCGTCAAACAGATATTTGCGCTCTTCTGTCAGCGATTCTCCTAATTGGGTTGTCGCTTAATTGGCTTTTCGGTTGGTGGTGGTGCGATCCGGTGGCGGCGCTAATAATGATTCCGATCATTATCAGAGAAGGTTTGGAAGCGTGGCGCGGGAAAGCTTGCTGCGGCGGTGAGACATGCGCGGAAGCACATCTCGGCCGTTAACATATACAAGGTTTTTAAAATCTTCCTCTTTCAAGAATGCGTCAGTTACTTTCAGCGCAGCGATGAAAACCAAAGCTAATATTACTGCACGATTTATCCTTGTCTTCATGAAAACACTTCGAGTAATCGCTTTTATCGCAACCGTCTTGTGTGCCAGCCCGGTTGCTTTTGCCCAAGACGAAGCACGCGCGGTGTGGCAAGTAACGCGCTTCGACATCACGGCGCGTTTGCCTGCGGATGCGAGCGCGGATCGCAACTTGACGGTGCGCGCTCGCATTGCTGCGCGCAATGTCGGCGGAGCTTCGGGGCGGACGTTCACCGTGCGACTCAATCCGGCGGCCGAGGTTAGCGCGGCGAGCGCGGGCGATGCGGCAGCAACGTTTACGAAACGCGAAGACGCGCGCGCCAAGTTGCAGCAAATATCACTCAACCTGCCTTCATCAATTGCGCCGCAGGGGGCAGTAACTGTGACGCTTGAATATCGCCTGCCGGTCGAGAAAAATAACGGCTTGATGAGCGTTTCATCTGAAGGCTCGCAGTTTCTACCGCCTGCCTTCTGGTATCCGACGCCTAACACGCCGTACACCGCGCGCGGAGCAGACACCGCGCCGTTTCGCTTATCCGTAACGCCGTCGCCGAATGAAATAGTTTTGTCTTCGGGGAGAGATAATGTTGATGTCGGTTCGTTCGTCCAATCGCTAAACGCGCAACCTTTTTTTGTCACCGGCCAATGGGATTTAGTGAATGGCGAAGGCGAGGCGCGCAA
>JACDAW010000354.1 GCA_013695245.1 Pyrinomonadaceae bacterium
CCGGCGACGGAACTCGCCATTGAAGAAGCGCGCGAGATGGCTGGCGACGAGGTTGACATCGGCGACGAACTTCAACTGCCGCTTCCGATGGAAGAGATGGGCAGAATTGCCGCGCAGACCGCGAAGCAGATTCTCTTTCAAAAAGTCCGTGACGCGGTGCGCGCCAATGTCTATGAACAGTACGTTGACAAGATGGGCGATCTCGTCAGTGGCTTTATCAAACGTTTCGAGCGCGGCGACATTATCGTTGACCTTGGCACGGTCGAATCCGTCCTTCCGCGCAAAGAGCAATCGCGCGGCGAGCAGTGGAGTCAGGGCGAGCGCGTGCGCGTCGTGATCAGCAATGTGCTTAAGGAAGCAAAGGGGCCGCAGGTTGAAGTCTCACGCACGTCGCCGGAGTTATTGCGGCGTTTGTTCGAGATGGAAGTGCCGGAGATTTATGATGAGACAGTGGTGATCAAATCAGCGGTGCGCGAAGCGGGCGAGCGCGCAAAGATCGCCGTCACTTCAAACGAGCGTGATGTTGACCCCGTAGGCGCGTGCGTCGGCATGAAGGGTTCGCGTGTGCAAGCGATCATCCGCGAGTTGCGTGGTGAGAAGATTGACATCATCGAGTGGTCGGATGAGCCGAGCGTGTTTGCCGCAAACGCTTTGTCGCCCGCGAAAGTCAATCAAGTGCGGATTACAGATATTGAAAAGCGACAGATGGAGGTGATCGTCAACGAAGATCAGCTTTCACTCGCCATCGGCAAACGCGGGCAGAACGTCCGCCTCGCCACGAAACTCGTCGGGTGGAATATTGACATTCGCAGCGAAGAAGAACTCAAGCGCGAAGTCGCCGAGCAGATGGGACAGATGATGCGCTCCGGCGGCGCAGTACCCTTAACTGCCATTGAAGGCGTGACGGCCGCCACCGCCACCGCCCTCGCCGAACACGACATTAAAGACATTGATGCTCTGGCAGCGGCTTCCGTTGACGAACTCTCCGAGTATCTCGACATCAGCCTTGACGAAGCGGAAGAGATTTCTCGCTCTGCGCAAACCATCGTTGCGGCGCGCGATACGGCCGCGAGTGAGACTGACGAAGATTCAGGTGAAGCGAGCAGTGCAGCAGGTGGAGATGAGGGGCAGACAACCGAGCGGGTTGAACAACATGCCGTCTCCGCCGAATTCGATCCGACAATTGATGCGGGTGAGGTTGAGCCTTCGGAAGCGATGATCGCCGAAGGCTACGATGAAGCCGTGCGTGGGGGCGCGCCGTTTGCGGCCGAGCCTGACATTCTTGCGAAAGAATCAGCTGACCCCGTTGCGCTCACGGAGATTGATCCGATCTCGGCTGATGAGCTTGCCCTGCAAGACGCCGGGCGCGACCTTCGTCCTGACACGCTTACGCCCTCACCGGACGTTACCTCGACGGGCGCTGGCGCGCTCGCCGACGGAGAGGTAGCGGACAAAGGTGAGGCTGCGCCCGAACTACAAGTTTCGTCCGCTCCCGAACCGCATTACGGGACGGACGTAAACGATAATCAGAGTGTTGTCGAAGATGGAAAGCAAGATGCTTCCGACAACGCAAAATAACCGCAGGCGCGCGCCGGTAGCGCGTCCTGTCGTTTGTAGCAACTCTCCTCCGGGACTCTTTCACGGCACGGTAAATTGCAATTAGAAGCAAGACCGGCGCGCTGTTGAAAGGTTCGGGAGAACGAATGAAAAGTTTCCTTTAACCTTTTAAAGCGCGCGACGCCGTTTTTAGAATGCGTCGAAGCAAGGAGTTCATGACCTCGTCAAAGGTTCGCATCTACGATTTAGCCAAAGACCTTAAGCTCGATTCCAAGCGAGTGATGGAAGAAGTGCGCCGCGAAGGTGTTGATGTCAGCGTGCCGTCGAACACGATCTCGAAAGAACTCGCCGAGAAAATTCGCAACAAGTATTTTCCGAAAAAAGAGGCGGTCGTTGCAAGAAGCGTGCGCGTCGTCAAAAAGGCCGCGCGCCCTGCGAGCGAAGAAATCTCAATCGAAGCGGCAGGCGAAGATTCGTCTCAAGATTTCTCCACCAACGCACCGACGACTTCCGAACTCGTTTCACCGCCCGCCGTCGCCCAAACACCTGCTCGCTCATCTGCGTCCGCGCCGCGTCTCCTTAAAAGGCTTCAGCCCGCGGCCCGCGCCGAGCAACCGCCAGTGCAGCTCCCTACCGTAACCGATGCGCCGCACTCGCAGTTTGCAGATGACAGCGAAATCGGTAGCGCCGACGCACAAGATGATGCGCAGTTAGCGACAACCGCCGCGATGGAACTTGACGAAGAACTGTCGGGCGACCTCGCTTCCGAGATAACGTTGGAAGACGGCGTATCGTCTGCTCCCGCGCCGTTCGCTCCGCGCGCGGTTGAACCGGCGGCACAGGCGCGGCAAGTTAGAGTTTTGCGCCCGACGGCAGCGGCGCTTAACGCAGGCATTCGTCACGGAGACCGAGCGCCCGCGCCAATCG
>JACDAW010000360.1 GCA_013695245.1 Pyrinomonadaceae bacterium
AAAATTTGTACGGGCGGAGAAACGTGCGCCCCTCTGCCCGTATTCTTACGCAACTATGCGTGAACGCACAAGTGCTCTCTCAAAATTGCTGACGATGAGCGCGTCGTCAAGTTCCGCCTGAAGGCGCGCGTGTTTGCGCCGTAACATTGCTTGCCACGCGAAAGGGTTGTTAGAATCGGCGTTCACAACTTTGTATGGCACTTGAAACTGATTTCATCATCATCGGTAGCGGCATCGCGGGCTTGCGCGCGGCCGTGGAGATCGCGCGCGGAGGGGCGCGCGTCACGGTGTTGACGAAAGATCGCACGAGTGAATCGAATACCGAATACGCGCAAGGTGGCGTCGCGGTCGCGCTTTCGGACGATGATAAAGTTTCGTTGCATGAAGAGGACACACTACAGGCAGGCGCGGGGCTGTGCGACGAAGAAGCGGTGCGCGTGCTCGTCGAAGACGGACGGCGCTACATTGAAGAATTGATCGAGTGGGGCACGGAGTTTGACCGCGAAGGCGGGCGATTAGTTTTCACACAGGAAGCCGCGCACTCGCGCCGCCGCATACTTCACGCGCACGGCGACTCGACCGGCAAGGAGATCGTGCGCGCGCTTATTAAACGCGCGGGCGCGGAAAAGAACATCGCGTTTCTGCCGCACGCGGCGACCGAGAGCCTCGTTGTCGAAGACGGGCGCTGCTGCGGCGTGCGTTATCTCGATCCATTGTTGCGCGCTCCACGCGCTTTGCGTGCGCGGGCGATTGTGCTGGCATCGGGCGGCGCGGGTCAGCTTTTCTTGCACACGACGAATCCGCAGGTCGCAACCGGCGATGGCATGGCGATGGCTTTCCTCGCGGGCGCAGAACTAGCCGACATGGAGTTTGTGCAGTTTCACCCAACGGCGCTAAATCTTGCGGATGCGCCGCGCTTTCTGCTGTCGGAAGCGATGCGCGGCGAAGGCGGCGTGCTGCTTAACGCGGCGGGCGAACGCTTCATGCCGCGCTACCACGAACGCGCTGAACTCGCGCCACGCGACATCGTGAGCCGCGCAATTGTTGCGGAGATGGCGCGCACGGCTACCGCATCCGTCTATCTCGATATGACGGATTTTGATCGTCGCTTCCTTCATCGTCGCTTCCCGAAGATTTACGAAACGTGTCTGCGCTTTAATCTCGACCTTGCACGCGAACCCGCGCCCGTCTCGCCCGCCGCGCACTACTGCATGGGCGGCGTTCGCACGGATATACAAGGGCGCACGACGCTTAAAGGACTCTACGCGGCGGGCGAAGTCGCATGTACGGGTGTGCACGGCGCGAATCGCCTCGCGTCAAATTCTTTGCTTGAAGGCTTGGTGTTTGGCGCGCGCGCGGGAAGCGCAGCGGTGAAAGAATGCGGCGCGGGCGCGGATGTCTCCGTGAGTCGCAAAGAGATTGAATTGGAAGAAAGCGAGAGGGCGCAGGAGGATGATCGTCGCAGCAAGGGAGAGGTGGCGCTTGCGGTGCGCAAGCGCGTGCGGCGTTTGATGTGGGAGCGCGTCGGGATTATTCGCACACGCGAATCAATGGAGCGCGCGTTGTTTGAGTTTAACCAGATCGCGCGCGCGCCGCTTCGTCCCGCCTCGCGTAACTTTCTGACGGTCGCCACTATCGTGACGCGCTCTGCGTTATGGCGAGAGGAATCACGCGGCGGACATTTCCGCAGCGACTTTCCCGAACGCGACGACGAACATTGGCAGGTGCATTCGATTGTCAAAAAAGATTCGGAAATTTCTTCAAGCGAAAAGTTGGATTTTGCAAGCTAAAGATTTATTAAATGGTGAAGTTTTAGATTCCTTGTTGAAGGAAGCTAAAATCTAGGATCGAAAATTCAATGGCTCAATACACGCAACTCCACGATTGGAATTTGAAGCCGCGCGAGGCGATTGAATTGCAAAAGATTTTGCGCGATCAGGTGCGTATCACTCCGCTTGCGCGCGAAGTTGAAACGATTGCGGGCGCAGACATCTCGTTTAATAAATTCTCTTCGACTGTTTACGCAGGCATCGTTGTTGTGCGGCTTGATACGCTTGAGACGATTGAAGAGATCGGCGTGGTAAGCGAAACGAAGTTTCCGTATGTGCCGGGCTTGCTTAGCTTCCGCGAGTCGCCTTCGGTGTTGGAAGCGTGGGCGAAGTTAAAGGTAGAACCTGATGCAGTGATGTTTGACGGGCAGGGAATCGCGCACCCGCGTCGCATCGGAATTGCTTCGCACGTCGGATTAATCATTGATCGTCCAACGTTCGGTTGCGCGAAATCCGTGCTTGTCGGGCGCTACGAAGAACCGCCTGCGGAGCGTGGTGCGTGGACAAATCTTGTTGATAAAGAGGAAATAATCGGCGCGGCATTGCGCACAAAGACAAAAGTGCAGCCGATCTTCGTTTCGCCCGGACACTTGATCGATCTCGAAGGGGCGATTGATCTCACGCTGCATTGCGATGGCGGCTATCGCCAGCCCGAACCGACGCGGCGCGCGCACCTGCTCGTCAATGCGCTTCGTCGCGGCGAAAAGCAACCGACGTGAAAAAGCGAAACGGCTTTGATTCAACATCAAAGCCGTTTCGCTTTTGTAACTTGCAACTTAAACGAATCGCCTACTCGGTCAATTTAAATTTCGCGGTAGGCGCAAGCGATTGACCGGAGACGCGGTCGCGGATGCGAATCACAAGTTCATAGTCACCGGCGGTCAAGCCGCTCGTCGGAAGCAGACGCGCGAGCGTTAAGCGTTGCCCTGCGTCGCTCATGCCGCGCCAATCTTCCGTCACCTTGCCAGCCTCTTTGCCGTCTTTCATCAGCACGTATTCATCTTCGACGGACGGGCGCAAAGTGGTTTGATCAATTCCGGCGTTGTAAACTTGCATGTAGATGCCGACCGCATCGCCACGACGGTATGTGCCGGAGACGTTCGGGATCACTTTGTTCTGACCGATCACGAACATTCCCGTCGGCACTTGACCCGACAAATCTTGCAGCCGCGAAGCGAGCATCAAGGTTGAAGTCGAAAGCTTCGCCGCGTCGTATTTCGGCACGGTGAAGCCGACGTGACGCACGCCGGTTGCGCCCGATGTTACATCGCGCACAATAACGTCAACTTTGTAAGTTCCGGGCGCGAGCGGGATCGCCGCTTGATACGCGGATTTGCGCTGCTTTTGGTCGGCGAGTTCACTTGGAGTCGCGGTGGTGATGACCGGGTCTTCAAACGTCGTTACGCGACGGCCGGAGACGGCCGTCACACGCCCTAAAATGTTCAAGCGCGCGGTTTGCACGCCGCCGATGTCGGAAAAGGCGAGATCACGGTTCTCGGTTTGAATCGTAATCGCCGTCACGACGCGCTCATCGGATTGGCGAAAGTAATCAATCCGCATGTCAAACTCAAGCGGGTTGTCTTCGATCACCGGAGTGTTTAGACCGATAACCAAGTCGCTAAACTTAACTTGCGGCGGACGCTGCAAGGCAGCGAGGCGTTCGAGACGTGAGAAGGGATTGTCCTGCTCGCGCGTGTAATCGTTTGGCCCGACGTAGCCGGAGATGCGGTCGGCACGCGATTCCAAGCCGAGTTGCTCACGCAAGGTCATGCCTGCGCCGGGCACGTGCAGCATCGCGTCCTTTTCATTCGGCGAGCGAGCGATGCGATATTCACCTGATCCGGTCGGGTCAACAAATTCGATCTCAACTCCGTCGCCGACACCGTCAAGGTGGCGATAGAACCAGCGCTCGAACGGATACGTTGTGGTCGAACCGCCGCCTTCGTAAGATTCGCGCTGGTAAGAACCGCCTGACGGGTGCGATTCGATCTCGTGGGGCTTGCCGTACATGATGTAGATGCGCCCGCGATCCGTTTTCCAGCCGGGGATGCCGGAAGCGAAATGTTCATTGGCATAGGCGATGCGCTCGAAGTGCTCTTCCTTAAATTCGTTTTCTTCCGTATCGGGGTCGGGATCGCGGCGTCGCCAAAATTGTTCGATGAACTGTTCGCGCTCCTCATTGGTTTGCAGACGACTATAAGCTTTGCGCTCGGCATCAGTGATGATGTACGCCACGTCGCGTTCAGCCCACTGGCGATAGATGTCTTTAACCTCGCGGCGTTCGTTGCGCGGGCGCTCGCGCGGGTCTTGATTCGCGTTGCGATCACGCTGCGCCCACGCGGAGGTGGCGGCAAGCGCCAACGTAAAAATAATTAAGAATAACTGGCGGGTAAATTTAAAGTGAAACATACTTTTAGTCTGCTCCTGTTTGATTCCGTCCGAGAACGTGTTTGAACAAACTTTTGAGCGAGTTTGCCGTTGACCCTAATGCGATATGAAAAACCGATTTATTGAAGCGTCGAAACGCTACAAAATTCTTCGTGCGCTTAACGTTTATTGTAGCTGCGTTTCAGACGAAGTCAAGATGCGCCGGAAGCGTTTCCGGGTTGCCTCGCAAACCTGTTTTTCCTTAATAAATCCGCGCAAGTTGCGCGTCGCGGCTGGCTCCAGCGCGACGTGTGTTTATTCAACAACGCGGGGTTTGGCGAAAACCCATGCGACGAGGATCGAGACGAGGTAGAGCACAATCATTGGCGCGGCGAAAAGCAGCATATTCGGTACGTCGTTTGTCGGCGACAGCACGGCGGCGGCGACGAGAATCACGATCAAAGAAGTTTTCCAGATGCGCAGCAAGAATCCGGCGGTAACCAACCCGATGCGCGCCAGAACGTATGTGATCGCGGGCATTTGAAAGATCGCGCCCATCGCCAGCATGACGAGGATGATGAAATCGAAATAATCGGTCGCTTTAAGGTAAAGGCGGAAATCGCCGCCGAGTCCGAGCAGATAAGCGGCCGCCGGAGGAAAGATCACGTAGTAAGCGAAGGCCGCGCCGAGCGCAAACGAGATCGTAGATAGCAGCACGAAGGGAAGCGCGTAGGAACGTTCGTGTTTATAAAGGCCGGGCGCGATAAAGGCCCAGATTTGCCACAGCAGAAATGGCACGCTCAAGCAAATGGCGGCGTAAAGCGAAACCTTAACGTAAAGAGAAAACGGCTCCATCACTGTGTTGACGATCAGTTTGTCGTCAATACCCGGCAAATCTTCGGGGCGGGCGTTGATGTCAACGGGCAGGCGCACGCCCTTCGGAATCACGGTCGCACCGGCCAAAAGCGGTTCATCCGTAAATAAACCGAAGTGTCCGGCGCTGTCGCGTCCGTAGCGGGCGAGCACCGAAGCGCCAACAGGAATTACGCTTGAGCCGAGTTTTGTCGCCTCCGCAAACACGTAACGCCCCGCGTCGCCTTCCTTTAAAGAATTGAGCGGGAGAATCGTTTCGTTGCCCGTGAGTCCGCCGAGCGGAACTTTGCGCTGCTGTGCTTCGGCGAGCGCGCGGCGGACGGGCACGGCGAGAAAGTTGTAAATGTAATTGGAGACAAACCAGCAGAGAACGAACGCAATGAAAACAAAGAGGATCGAACGGATGAGGCGGCGACGGACTTCGTCGAGATGTTCGAGAAACGACATCTGCCCGCCGAGTTCTCGCTCGCGCGGTTCGTTCTCGTCGGTGGCATCGAAGGTCGAAGACATTGTTTTCCGAAACGCCCTTTAGGATTGCGCGGGTTGGTTGCGCGGCGGCTCCTCAATCGGCAAGGATGTTGATGCGGTGGGCTGAGCAGAGGGGAAAACGTCGCTTTGCGCTTCGCTACTTTGAAGTGCGTCGCGCGCAATTGTTCCTTCGGCAAGCGTCGGCGCAGGCGGTGCAACTGTCTCTTCCGCTGCGCTCAATTCCTCGACTCGCGCGGGCTTTTCGTGACGCTCCGCCTCAACCTCCATCTCCCACGTGCGCTTAAAATCTTCGGACGCGCGCCGAAACTCGCCGATGCTGCGGCCGAGCGAACGCCCCAACTCAGGCAGCTTGCGCGGCCCGAAAACAACTAGCGCGACAACCAGAATGAGAATGAGTTCGGTGGTTCCGATTGATTCAAGAAAAAGAAAAAACATTGTGCTGCCCTAATCCGCAATTACATGATTCGGTTTTGCGCGAACATCTCTCTTACGAGCACCTGTCTGCCACTCTGCGATGCGGCGGAACGCAACAGCGTGGCTTGAAAGTCACGAATCTCAAACGTTGGCACTTAAGATTATACGCCTTCTCATCATGAAAGCGCGCGAAAGCGCGTTACGAGAAAGAGTTATCCGTCGCCATCCGACCCCTTCGCAAGGCGCTCGTGAAACTCCGGCGGATAATAGATGAGTTCGACAACATCACCGCCAACGCCTTTCGTGTAAAACGACAGTGAAGCATCACGGTGTTCTTTGACCGGATGCTTTTCGCGCTGCGCGGCTTCTTCCAAAGCGGCGCGCGATTCGACGCGAAGTCCAAGATGCGGCGGATGCTTCGAGCCTGCGGGCAGAAGCGCGATGCCGAAGCCCGCACGGTCGCGCAACATCGCCCAATCTTCATAAAGCGTTTCGACGCGAAAGCCCATTTGTTTGTAAGCCTCGACATCGCGCCCTAAATCTTCCGAGTGGATAGCAATGTGATCTACCGCTCCCTCAAAGCGCGTCTCGTTCGATTCTTGCATTAAACAATCTCCATAAATAGATTATAAACGAAGGTGGCCGTCAGCATTAAGGATTATAACCGGAAGTAGCCCGCGCATTGAAACGAAGAACCGTCTTGTGCTGTTCCGCGTGAATTGATCTTCGCTCGCAGTGTGGAGTGAAAAGCATTCCAAAAATCACGTTCGTAAGCAGTAATGCGATCTCCGAATTTCATATTCGTGACATGATTTAAGAACAAAACACGCTTATCTTAATTACGTTCACTTGAGCGCGCGCGGATGTTATAAACGTTTCAATCAAAAGAAGAAGTAGTATCTTGATTTTACCCGCACCAGATCAGCTATGACGAAACAAACGCTTCGCATCGTTTCACTTCTGCCTTCCGCAACCGAAATCGTTTGCGCCCTCGGACTTGAGGATGCACTTGTCGGCGTCACGCACGAATGCGACTTCCCGCCTTCGGTCGCAAATCTCCCGCAACTCACCGCGAGTCGGATCACGCACGAGACGATGACGAGTCACGAGATTGACCGGGCAGTGCGCTCGCAACTCGATGGTCACGGCTCGATCTACGATTTAGACGAGCAGAAACTCTACGAACTCAAACCCAGTTTGATCCTTACGCAAGAGTTGTGCGATGTGTGCGCCGTCAGCTACAAAACCGTGAAGCAGGCGGCGCGCATCTTTGAACACGAAGTGCCCGTCGTCTCGCTTGAGCCGAACACGATTGCCGACATCTTCGCCAACATCCGCACGGTCGGCGAACTGACGGGAAAAGAGCGTGAAGCCGAAGCGGTAGTAAGCGATCTGACAATGCGCCTTGACGCGCTTGCGATACAACTCGCCGACGTGCGAAAGCGCCCGCGCACGCTCATGCTTGAATGGCTTGAGCCGCCGTTTGCGCCCGGACACTGGGTTCCCGAACAAGTCGCACTTGCCGGAGGCGACGCGAGTTTCGGCCGCGCCGGAGAGCCTTCAACGACGACAACCGCTGAAGAAATTCAAGCTTATAACCCGGAGATCGTCGTGCTTATTCCGTGCGGCTATTACAAGGAAGACATCTTGCGACAACTTCCCGCTTCGCATCTGCCCGCAGGCTTCGCTGATCTTGCTGCCGCGCGAAGCGAAAACGTGTGGGCGGTGGATGCAGCCTCTTATTTTAGTCGTCCGGGGCCGCGCGTTGTGCGCGGCACGGAGATTCTCGCTTCGATTCTGCACCCGGAAATTTTCGGCGCGCCTGATAAACGGGAAGCCGTGCGCGTGCCTGTCGAAATGATACGCTCGAAGTGAGTTTTATTATTTGTGGCGTGTAACGATACGTTTTCATGGCGAAACAAAAAAACATTTCATCCCCCGCATCTGTAACAGAAACGGAAGCGACGCTGCAAAGCTTCGCTGAAATTGCCGAACGCGTTGCGGCGACAACAAAGAAGCTCGAAAAAGCCGCCCTGCTCGTGGCTTACTTCAATCAACTCTCGGACGCAGACCTCGCGCGCGCGGCGCGCTACTTCGCCGGACATCAATTTGCGATGCGCGATGCGCGCACAACGAACGTCGGCACAAGCGTGTTGCGCGCGGCTCTGAGTGAAGTGACGAATATTGATGTTGACGATCTGCGTCCCAAATATGTGCGGCTCGGCGACGCGGGCGAAGTAGCTTACGAGGCGATCTGCGAAGCTGGGCGCGATCACCACAGTCCGCAACTCACGCTCGCTCGCACCGAATCTTTAGTCGAAGTTTTAAGTCAGACGCGCGGCACGAAGAACAAGCAGACGGCGCTCGAAGACGTTCTTAAAACCGCGACCGCGCTTGAAGCCAAGTATCTCGTCAAACTCCTCGTCGGTGATCTGCGGATCGGTTTAAAGGAAGGCTTGGTTGAAGACGCCATCGCGCG
>JACDAW010000364.1 GCA_013695245.1 Pyrinomonadaceae bacterium
ATCTCGATCCGTCAAAGATGGCGATCCTCGTTATCGGTGATCGCAGCGTGATCGAGCCGGGCCTGCGTTCGCTCGAAGGCATCGGCGCGAACATCACAGTGCTTAATGCCGAGGGGCGACCCGCACAGACCGGCGCGGACGCGACACGGATGGGGAATTAGCGTTAACGAGATGTAACGGGGCAGATAATCGCATTACAGCAAACGCCGCGCATGGTGTCTTCCTTGCGCGGCGTTTGCTGTAAATCAGATACAATGAGTTCAGGGAGCGAGAGGCTTGGTCATTAATCAAATTTTATCTTTAAAGCTGAGTTGAGAGCAAAGACGATTGCCAAACAGAACACGGGAACGCATAGCGAGGCGACCAACAGGAGTAGATAAAACTCGCTGCCTGACGAGAGCAAATTTGACCACAACGGACGAAACAGGGCAAGAAGCCCCTGTTCGATGACGGACGGCTGCCAGAGTAACAAAACAACGACGGCGAGTACGATGTCACGCTGGAGACAGTTTGAACAATCGTGATCGGGCGCGTCGCGCGGCGGGCGACCTCTTGTTTCTCCAATAACTGCGATCTCCAACGGATAAAACCCGCGGACGGCAACGCGCTCTCCTCTTCCGTCGCTTTCGCCAATCCACGCATCCAACTCGCAACGCGAACAGCTTCTTGGCAAACGTCGCACGTCGCAAGATGCGCGCGCATACTTTCGTTCAATTGATTCGATGCGACGCCCCTTGTCACTTCCTGCTCGTAAACGCAAGCTTCTCGTTTCATAACGCAACCTCCGCTTTAATACCCTTCTGTTCAAGATTGTGCGCGAGTTTGCGGCGGGCGCGAAACAGCAGGACGCGCACGCTCTTTTCCGCAAGCTCCATTACATGAGCGATCTCACGGTGTTCATAACCTTCGACATAGGCGAGCCAGAGCAGGGCGCGCTCCTGCGGCTTGAGCTTTGCGAAAGTTCGCAAAGTGTCAGAGTCGAGCGATGAATCTTCATACGCCTCTTCGCGCGTAGGCAAACGAAGTCGCCAGAAGGCTTCCCGTCGCGCGCCGCGTCGGTGATCGTGAATCAAGTTAGTTGCGATCTTATAGAGGTAAGATTTCAAGTGAACTTCACGAGTGTGCGAGCGCGGCGCGCGCAGCAAACGGAAGAATGATTCCTGAAGCAGATCATCGGCCAACTCCGCGCTTCCCGACACACGTCGGATGTACAACCACAGGGAGCGCGCTGTTTCGGCATAGAACTCCTCGAAAGTCGTTTCATCCATGGCGTGTGATTGCGCCCAATGCGGCAAATCATCTTGGGCGCAGTTCGCAGACAGTTCTTCTGTAAAAGTTGCGTCTCGAAACATCGGACAAACCCGACCGCAGCAAGTGTTAAGAGCTTAAAGATTCCGATGCGGCTAACTTGCGGCGTTCGCGCGCATCGGAATCTGTCATCAGTCCCCACGCTTTCGACAGGCGATAAGACAACGCGGATGAAATCAGAAATCCTGCGCCGAGCGCCAGCACAAGCACACCGAAAATCAAAAAGAAGCCTTCGTCAACCCTGCGATACACAACGCTCAAAAGCAATAAAGCCAGCCCGACGATGGAGAGAATCGAGCCCTTTTGAATTGATCCGAGAATCTTGCTCGCCGGATGTACGCGCTCCGTCGCCAGATTATCAAAGAAACGCTCGCCGTTCGGCGTCTGCAAGTAAGCGGTAAATTCGCTTGCCGAGCCAAACTTCTCCAACAAACGGTTGTGAAGTTCCGTTTGGGCGCGGACGTTCATTTTGTGCCTGAGCGCGCTCACGGTCGTTGCGATCACCCAGCCGACCAAAATAAGGAAGCCGACGCTGACGCTCATCGGCAACAGATTCTCCATGAATATCTTAAGGCCTTCGTTAGTCATCTTCGGTCTCCTTCGTCACAACTTCATGCTCGGTTTAATCGAACTTTCGCTTGATCTGATTCCACATTAAATATATAACGCTTTCGCCGCCTGTAAGGTTAACAGAGCGGCTGTAGAAATTTTTTAAGGGCGGTAAAACGATGGCGAAATGTGAAGTGTGCGGGAATGATTATTATCTATCCTTTGAAGTTGTCACGGCGGGCGTCACCCACGTTTTCGACAGCTTCGAGTGCGCGATCCATAAACTCGCGCCCGTGTGTAATAACTGCGGCTGCAAGATTCTCGGTCATGGCATCGAGGCGAACGGCACGTTCTACTGCTGCGCCCACTGCGCACACAAAGAGGGGGCGGCCGAGATCGTTGACCACGCTTAAGCATCCCTATCGGAACATTAAAGCTAGAGAGTCGTGCGCTTTCGATTTCTTGAAGAAGGTGATTTGAATGTTAATTCAGCGATTTCTGAATCACTAATACATCTTGTGTAGGGCAACTTTACGCAAAACCTCATCTATCTCTTCGGCGGAACAGCGACCGAAACCGTGAAGCGCGTTGGCCGTACCGGCGGCGACGGCGAGCGCGCCCGCTTGCTCCGGCGAGAGCTTGCGGCGCAACCCTGAAGCGAGTCCTGCGAGCACGGCGTCGCCGCTGCCGACGCTGTTTTCCGCTTCAATCGGCGGCGGAGTGGAGCGGTATTTGACGTTCTCAAAGTTAAAGATCGCTCCCTTTGCGCCGCGCGTGATCAGCGCGTTCTGCGCTCCCAACTCAAGCAGTTTATCCGTCGCTTCGGCCACATCAGCGTCGCACTCGACAGTTTTGCCCAATAACTCTCCGGCTTCCGCCTCATTGATCTTTACTATAAACGGCGCCGCGCAAAGCGATGCGCGCAACGCATCTGAGGAAGAATCCAGCAGCACAGACTTGCCCTGCTTGTTTGCTGCTCGGATGAGATGTGCGTAAGCATCAACGGGCAAGCCGCGCGGCAGGCTACCCGTGATCAATACCAATGCAGAGTCGCGCAGAAGTCGCTCGTAAGTTAAAGAGAATTGTGCCCATTCGTCGTCGCTAATTTCAGCGCCGGATTCGTTAATCACAGTCTGCTCGCGTGCGACGCGGTCATTTAAGATCAAACACGTGCGACTTTCGTTTCTAATCGGCGTGCACGAACTTGCGATGCCCTCCGCACGCAAAGACGCGCCGATGAATTCACCGGAGCGGCCTCCGAGAAAGCCAGCGACGATGCAGCTTTCGCCGAGCGTCTTCAACACGCGCGCCGCGTTAACGCCTTTGCCCCCGCCTTGCCTTAGTGTCGAGCGCGCGCGGTGAGCCCAGTTAAGTTGTAGTCCGTCGAGATCGACGATCACGTCAACAGCGAGATTGAGGTTAACGATCAAGATCATATTCTTTTAAGCAACCTCGTGCCAATCAGCGTCCGGCAAAAACATCAATCATAATAGATTCGCAAGCATCTTAATAAAATGTTGACACAAGGTTAAATAATCGTGTATAAGAACTTTGTTTGCTCAAACAACAAACTAATTAAAGTTTTCGTAAGTGATTTATGCGCCGCATCAATTTGGATAATGCGCAGGCTGCGCGCTCCAGCACGATCCGCGACATCAATCGCCAGATCGTGCTCAATTACGTGCGCGAGCGGGAGCCGATTTCGCGCGCCGAGATCGCGCGTGAAACAGCGCTCCAGCGCTCGACCGTTTCAACGATCATCGAAGGGTTGAAATCGGACGGGCTTGTCGAAGAGATCGGCGCGGGGGAGTCAACGGGTGGACGGCGTCCGACGCTTTTGCGGCTGCGCGCGGCGGGCGCGCTCGCCGTTGGCGTTGACATTACACCGACTCATACGACCGTTGCGACGAGCGACCTTGCGGGGCGCGTGCTGCGGCGCGAAAGCTTTCTGACTGACCCGGCTTCAAAAAAGACTACGGAGCAAGTTGTCGCCTTAGTACGCAAGTTGACGGGCAGGGGCGGCAAAGTTCTGATCGAAGGAATCGGCGTTAGCGTTCCGGGTTTAGTCGATCCGCAAACTGGCGTGGCGATTGATATACCGTATTTTAAGTGGCGCGATTGGCCTGTGGCGAATGAGATTTCAGCGCGCACGAATTTAGAGGTCGTGGTGGATAACGACGCAAACTCCGCCGCGCTCGCTGAACTGTGGTTCGGGCGGCCTGAAGTGCGCGAGGCGCGCGACTTCATTCTTGTTTTCATCGGCGAAGGCGTTGGCACCGGCATCGTGTTCGACGGACAAATTTATCGCGGCGCGCGCGGCGCGGCCGGAGAGTTCGGTCACATGATCGTCGGCCAAGAAGCTCCGACCGAGTGTTCTTGCGGCAACCGCGATTGCTGGGAAGCTTTCGCTTCGGGTCGCGCAGCCGTCGCGCGTTACCTGCAAAAGAATAAGCAGAGGAAAAAAGCGCAGCCCGTCAACTTCGAGATTCTGATCGAGCGGGCGCTAGAGGGCGAACCGGCGGCCGTTGAGGCGCTTTCCGAGACGGCGCGTTATATCGGCATCGGTATCTCGAATTTGATCGTTGGACTCAGCCCGAAGACGGTGGTCGTCGGCGGAGCGATCACGAGCGCGTGGTCGTTGGTTGCAGGGGCGATGGAGGAAGCGACGGGGCGCAGCGTTCGTCGCGGCTTACCTTCGGTGAGCGTGCTGCCTTCGACGCTCGGCGAGCAACCGACATTGATGGGAGCCGTGAGTTTGATTCTCGCGCGCAAGTTCGCTTCGGCGGCCGCGGCCTGAGTGTTCGCTTGAAAAGTTTAGGTTCTGTTAAGTCTTAACACAAGAAAATTAGAACACTGATTTTGTGCGTCCCCGAACGCCCAAACTCTTCAACCCCTGAATGATCTATCCGAGGAGAAAAGCGATGAAAGACAATAGCAGAGTAAGATTGCTGCTCAAGCGCCTCGCAACTTCCATTGCGATGCTACTTCTTTTTACATTCACTGCATTGGCGCAAACCGACACGGGACGCATCGAAGGCACAGTGACCGATGCGAACGGCGCAGTAATCGCTGGCGCGACCGTTACTGCGATTAACGTCGAACAGAACACGCGCACCGAAGTCGTCACGAACGACGAAGGTTTCTATTCGATCCCCGCGCTGCGCCCCGGCGCCTACACGTTGGAAATATCTGCGCCGAACTTTAGCCGACAGACGCGCCCCGACGTTGTGCTGCAAGTCAGCCAAGTGGCGCGCATTGACTCGCAACTGCAAGCGGGCGCGGTCACCGAATCGGTCGAGGTGTCGGGCGGCGCGCCGCTTGTTGATGTGGGCAGTTCCGCCATCGGCGAAGTGATTCAAGGACGGCAGATCGTTGAACTCCCTCTTAACGGTCGCAACGTGCTTGAGCTTGCGCGCCTTGTGCCCGGCGTGACGGCGGGCGTGCCCGGCGGGTTTGCGACCGGCGCGGGCGGCAATGCCGAAACATTTCGCGGCGGCAACACAGGCGGCGCGGCTCTCTCCGTCAACGGTCAGCGCACGCAGGCAAACAACTTTCTATTAGACGGCGTTGATAACAACGAGTCGCTCGTCAACACGATCCAAATCTTTCCGCAGGCCGACGCGACGCAAGAGTTCCGCGTGCAGACGAGCGTTGCGCCCGCCGAGTTTGGACGCGGCGGCGGCGGCATCGTCAACGTGGCGACACGCTCCGGGCGCAATGATTATTTCGGTAGCGCGTTTATCTTCGTTCGCAACGACAACTTCGATGCCCGCCGGAGCGAAGACGCCGTTAAAAACGAGTTTCGGCGCGGGCAGTTCGGTGG
>JACDAW010000390.1 GCA_013695245.1 Pyrinomonadaceae bacterium
CAAATTCCACGACGAAACTCCACCACGAAACATTGAGCGGTAATACTCTTCGGCGTTTTTGACGAGACGCGCGTTCTGCTCGGCGTAAAAATAGTCTTCAGCCGCTACATGCCCGTCGCGGTTCGCATACTCGGCGGCGCGGCGTTGCAATTCGACGAGTTGATTAAGGGCTTCGTCTTCACACGATTGAGCGAGATCGAAACTCGCCGCGTAGCCGTAAGCCTGTGGGTCTTCGCCGTGATGCTCGAAACACGAATAGCGGTAGCGCGCGCGCTTAGCCGCCTCCGGGTCAACGCGGTCGAGATAACCGAGCACCGATTCAATCGAAGCGTGCAAACTGTAGAGATCGATTCCATAGAAGCCTACGCGCGATGCGACAGAAAGACTTTCATTGTGCGAACGCAAGCGTTCGACAAACTCAACTACGTCGCGGTTGCGCCACATCCACGAGGGAAAACGCTTGAAGCCTTGAAGCGCGCGCGCCCCGTCCTCATCTGCGCCCGCGCCGCGCACAAACTGGTTGACGCGATAAGCATCAGGCCAATCCGCTTCGACGGCGACAGCAGTAAAATCTTTCTCTTCGATTAACCTTTCTGTGATGCGCGCGCGTTCGCGGTAAAACTCATGCGTGCCGTGTGATGCTTCGCCGAGCAACACGAAACGCTTGTCGCCGATAAACTCCATCAACTCATCGTAATCATCTTTTGCTCCGGCGAGCGGTTTTGCGTCTTCACGCACGGCGCGACTTATGTTTTCAATTTTTGCGTCTTTCATTGCTCCCTCTTTATCCCAAAAGATTATTGTTTCAAGATTGTCAGCATCCGCTCAAAGGATAAAACTTTGCGTTCAGTTATTTTGCTCTCCTCCGTGAGTAAAGCCGGAGCATTGCTTGTGTGCAACGCTCCGGCTTTATCAATAATCCCTATTTGCGCTTAGGCTAATTTCGCATCAAGTTCAATTTCAAGCCCGCCGCGCAAGGCGTTCGAGACAGGGCATCCCTTTTCTGCTTCGAGCGCGATCTCTCCAAACGTCGCTTCGTCCAAGCCTTCAACTTGCCCGCGCGTCTCCAAACGCATCTTCGTGATCTTGAAACCGCTCGGCTGTTGCGGCGTGAGATGGCAGATGGCGCGCGTCTCGATACGTTGCGGTTGATGCCCTTTGCGCCCAAGCGTTGCGGCTAACGCCATGCTGTAACA
Organism: Pyrinomonadaceae bacterium; assembly: GCA_013695245.1. Taxonomy (GTDB): domain Bacteria; phylum Acidobacteriota; class Blastocatellia; order Pyrinomonadales; family Pyrinomonadaceae; genus JACCYN01. Next base: position 1,197 of record JACDAW010000390.1, read on the forward strand.
TGCGGCGTGTGCCGCCGCGATCAATTCTTCGGGGTTCGTGCCGGTGCCGTTTTCAAAGCGCGTGGCGAAGCTATATGCCGTGTTGCTAAGCACGCCGCTCGCGCTGTTGATCTCTCCGTTTCCGCCACGCAAGTCGCCGTTCCACACGGCGCTCGCATGTCGTTCAATGTCTGCCATGATTTTTCGCTCCTTTGGTTATTTCCCGTAATGATAACAGCAAGGCGTTGAACCGCAAACCGATCCGGCTGAAATGTTTTCGCCTGCTGAGTATAATCACTCGTGCCTCGCATAAATTTCTTGCCCTTAGCCGCCCTGCGAGAGCAAACTATGACGCTCTGAAGGATATGCGCGCAAATGTTGGAGGCACATGAATCTTGATTCCAAGTTTATCGTCGGACGCTTAGCGGAGCGGATTGACGTTACGGATGATCTCGCCGTCTTTCGCATCAAACCTGAGGAAGCATGTCACTTCATCGCCGGGCAATACGCGACGCTCGGCGTTGTGCGCGACGGCAAAGTCATCGAGCGCGCTTACTCGGTCGCTTCTTCGCCCTATGAACCGTTGCTCGAATTCTTTATCGAACTCGTTCCCGACGGTCGCCTCACGCCCTCGCTCTTCGACTTGCGCGCGGGCGATACGCTCTCCGTCCGTCGCCGCTTCAGCGGCCGTTTTGTTTTAGACACAACATCGAAAACTCATCACTTAATGGCGGCCACCGTCACAGGGATCGCTCCGTTCACGAGCATCTTGCGCACCTACGCGGTTGACGCGGAAGCGGGCAGAACTGCGCCGATGACTTTCACGGTGCTGCACGGCGCGAGCCGCTCGTGGGAACTAGGCACGTATCGCATGGAGATGGAAGAGCTGCAAAAGCGCGTGCCGAATCTGACTTATGTGCCGACGATAAGCCGTTGCATGGAAGATAGCGAGTGGCGCGGCGAACTAGGAAGAGTTGAAGACGTGTTGAGAAAACATGCGGATGCACTGCCGCTTGAAGAATCGCATCTATCCGCTTACCTGTGCGGGCATCCGCAAATGATCGAAAACGCGCGCGGCGTACTCCTCAGATCGCGCGTCGCACCTGAACGCATTCACTCGGAAAAGTATTTCACGTTATAGCAATGAGAAATCTAAAACTGAGACCATAGTAGAAACGGCTAAACTAAGGGCATGATAAAGCGTGATTATCACAACCAGTTCCAGATAATACTCCAGATAAGCGTATTATCTGTACTTGGTATACATAATCAGAAGTTGGGTCGCTCCGCATTCCAAATCAGTCAAGTTGTGTGTAAACTTGCCAAGCAAAACGTTATTGTTAATTGAATGCTCACGTCGAAGATGCGAACCCAACAAGTCATTCAACCGGACTCGCAGTGAGCGAGCCTCTCATCTTTTACATTGATTGCTCGCCGGTTAATTCGGGCGTTTGGTTGCTCTCCTAATTCCGGCACAGACTGATTAAATCTCAAATGTTATGAGTCTTCCTTTACCACGAAAATGGGCTAATAGTTTTCTAATTCTAATTCTGTGGTGCAGTCTTTTCCCTCGAATAGAGGCACAACAGTATCAAAACGCACCCGACGATTCTGAAGTTCATTTTGATTCAGGCAGTTCGGCTCGCGGGATTCCGTTTGAGTTGCACAACAATCACATCTATCTCAAAGTTAAAGTTAACAATTCCGAATCACTCTCGTTTATTTTGGATACGGGAGCTTCATCCATCATCAGTTGGAAACGCGCCGAATCTCTGGGCTTAAAGTTTCGAGGCAAAGAAAGTGGCTTCGGCGTAGGTGAAAATGCGGTTGAGACTTCTTTTGTCGAAGGAGTTTCTCTGAAACTTCCCGGCGCGACCCTTTCCAAACAAACCATTGCTGCCGTTTCTTTAGAAGACTTACAAAAATCTTTAGGGCGAACGGTAGACGGCATTCTCGGTTACGGTTTCATCAGTCGTTTCGTCGTCGAGATTAATTACGCCGCAAAAACTATTAATCTTTATTCCCCCAAAAGTTACAGATACAAAGGCAAAGGCGAGCGCGTCCCAATTATCCTTGATACCGATAGCGGGTTAATCTTCGCCCGCGCCGCTGTTAAGCCTTCAAATCGTGCGCCAATTAGAGGATTGTTTCAGATTGATAGCGGAGGTAATCACGCCCTTATTCTGAACAAGCCTTTTGTCGAACGAAATAATCTTTTGACCGCAGTGCAAAAAGCGAATACCGTTTTGGTGGGCGGTATTGTTGGTTCGTCTCGCGCCGTCGCGGGAACAGTAGAGAACTTGCAACTTGGGCGCAACCGCATCGAAAACGTGAACACACTATTTTCTCTAGCAACGGGCGGAATGTTGGCGAGCGACGAATTTGATGGAAACATCGGAAACGATTTCTTGCGTCGGTTCAAAGTCATTTTCGATTATTCGCGTCGTTTAATGATTACGGAATCGAGTAAATAGACGGCGCAACATAACAAGCAAATGGAGATGACTTCGCTATCGCTCGCATCTCATCTGCGGTGTTCGACACTCCTACCTTGTTATAGTTAAAGAATCAAAACTTATCGAGTAAATTTTGATTCGCTCTTCAATGCAAGGCACAAAGATTTTTGTGGCTTCAAGGTATCAGCACGATCTTGCCGTGCGCGCCTGCTTCGAGTACCGCGCGGTGTGCGTGCTGCGCATCGGCGAGCGGCATTTCTCGATTAATAACAGGGCGCAACGTTTCGTTCTCTAAGCCTGCGACAATCGCGTGGTGAATGCTCGATAGCTCATCTTCATCGGCGTTAAAGAGCGACATGCCGAGAACGTTCGCGTCGCGGCCCATCGCATCGCGTGGATCGATTTCAACGCGCCCGCGACTGCCGATCACAACTACGCGACCTTTACGGCTCAAAAGCGTCAAGTCGTTTCCGAGATTCATGTTGGCAAGCATCTCTAAGATGACGTTGACGCCCTCTCCCTTCGTGATCTCCGCGATTCGCTGCAAATAGTCAGGTGCGCGATGGTCAAGGACGTGTTGCGCGCCCTGCTCCTTCACCGTGTTTCTTCCCGCTTCCGTGCCGCCCGTGCCGATCACGATCAAGCCTGCCCCGCGCGCGATTTGCACCGCCGCAAGCCCGACTCCGCCCGTCGCGCCGTGGACGAGAACTGTTTCTCCCGCTTGCGCCTGAGCGCGATGAAAGAGGGCGCGGTAGGCGGTCGCATAAGGAACGCCGACGCTTGCGCCCTGCGCGAAGCTGACATGCTCCGGCAACGGATGCACCTGCGATTCTTCGCACAGCGCAAGCTCGGCATACGCGCCGCTCGCTGTCCCGGAAATGTAAACGCGGTCGCCCATCTTTATATTCTTTGTCACTCCTTCGCCGCGCGACTCAACGATGCCTGCCGCGTCGCTGCCCGGCGTATAAGGCAACGGCCGCTGACCATACATTCCCGAACGAATGTAAGTGTCAACCGGATTAACGCCCGCCGCGTGCACGCGCACTACGATTTGATGTGCGCTGGGGCGCACGTCCGCCACATCTTCAAGTTGCATCACTTCCGGCTCGCCGAATTGATGCACGCGAATCGCTTTCATCTTTTCTTCTCCGCTCAAAGTAAAGTAGTATTGAATATTCTTACTTAACGAAATTAAATTTTTAAGCTTGATGCCGACAACACTTGATCACGATCTGCGCCGCGTCTTTCCGCAGCTTGCGCAATTTCATTCAACGAAAGAACTTGAAGACTCGGCCGTTTACGCTTTAGTGCGTCGTGAAGTTGAAAGAGTTCTCGATTCAGTGATCAGCGAAGATTTCGCCGCTCCTGAAAATACTGTGGCGCGCTCCTTTATCCGCGCCGTCGCATGGAACATCGAGCGCGGTAAATCTCTACCGCAAATTATTCGCGCGCTTAACACTCATCCATTGCTCGCCAAAAGCGATCTCCTGCTGCTCACCGAACTCGATTACGGCATGGCGCGCACAGGCAACGCTCACATCGCGCGCGAGATAGCCGAAGCCTTGAGGATGAATTACGTTTTCGCTCCGTGCTACCTCGCGCTCAATAAAGGCAGCGGACTGGAAGCGGAGGCGGCGGGCGAAAATACGCAATCGCTTCACGGAAACGCCGTGCTTGCGCGCTTCCCCTTGCATCGCGCTCATTCATTCGCGCTACCAAACGGCAAAGACAAAATGCGCGGCAAGGAGAAGCGCTTGGGCTGCCAACGCGCCGTGATCGCCGACATGCAACATCCGATGGCGGGGCAGTTGCGCGTCGTCAGCCTTCACCTCGACGCGCATTCAACGCAAAATCATCGTTACCAACAGATGCGCTTGCTGCTCGATCACTTGAAAGATTTACGACCGCGCGTGCCCGTCGTGATCGGCGGCGATTGGAACACTTCGACTTACAATTCGCGGCGCGCCCTCTATTCGATCTTGGGTTACGCGCGAAGGGTGGCGATGGGCGTCGGGAACGTGATCGAGAATCATTATCCATACCCGGAACGCTGGTTTGAGCGCAAGCTTTTCCGTGAACTCGAAGAGCGCGGCTACAATTACCGTGACTTAAACGAACCCGGCGCGTGCACCTTACATTATGACGTGAGCGACCGCGCGACGAACGTCAACCTCGGCGACTGGATTCCGCAGTGGTGCTTTCACTTTATCAACTGGGCGCTGAGCGCCCACGGCGGTCGCTGTTCGCTCAAGCTCGATTGGTTTGCCGGAAAAGACGTGCGCAGCGCGCCGGAGCGCAGACCGCAAGTAATCAACAGCAAGACTTTCGGCGACGCTTCGCCGCCATCCGATCACGATCCGATTCTGCTAGATTTTGTTCTGCAAAATTAACGCACGACGAAGCTCAAACTTACTCGCGCAAAACAGCCGATTGTTTGATCAAAGCTTGAGTCGAAAATTCGTTGCGCGTTAGCTCGCGGATGGTTTGGTGATCAGGTTTAGTTCGATTTTCACTTCGTCGCCAAGAAACGTCGGGTTCGCGCGATTGCTATACGTGATTCCGTAATCGCGCCGATTAATCGTGAGCGTTGTGGCAAAGCCGAAGACGATCTGATTATTCGCCGGATTCTTGAATTGCCCGATGACGGTAATGGGAAGCGATATTTCCTTCGTGACGCCGTGCATCGTAAACGCGCCCGTCGCAATCAGTTGTTTGCCTTTGCGCTCGACGCGCTTGCTCTGGAAAGTGATCTCCGGGTATTTCTCGGCGTCGAAAAAATCTGCGGTGCGCAGGTGCGCGTCGCGGCGTTCGATGCCGGTATCAATGCTCGCGGTTTTAATTGTCGCCGTCACGGACGATTTCGTTACGTCCGCTGCGTCGTAGTTAATCGTCGCGGTGAAATCCGAAAACTTGCCCTTAACCTGTGACAGCCCACCGAGAATCGGCACGGAAAAGCCGATGGTCGAATGCGCCGTGTCAACTTCATAAAGGCTCGCGGCGCGACTGTTGTGCGTGGCGAGTGAGGTTATAAGTAACAAGGTGAGTGAAAATCTTTTGAGCATCTTTTTCGTTCCTCGATTGAATATAGAATGGTTAGGAATTGTTTTGCGTCAAAACCGTTTGCGCGGCGGCTTAAAGTTGCGTTGTAAATCTTTCCTCTGAGAGTTTTCAACCGCCTGTGTTTGAATCGCTCCCCGAAACAATTGAAATCTACCGCGACCGAAAGTGGCGGCGCGAAGCGGAGTTGCGC
>JACDAW010000411.1 GCA_013695245.1 Pyrinomonadaceae bacterium
AGTTTAGACATCGTGTCGGCTTTGAAGATATGTGCGCCGCCATAGACTGTGTGAAGTGGCTGGCGAAGCGGTGAATCACCAGGATATATTTTTGCGAACTCGGCGTTTGAATTCTCAAGACGGGCGAGCACTCGGTTTGCGGTATCCGAGGGCAAGGATGTTTTCATCGGAAAAATTCTCCTCTAATAACCAAATTTAACTTCTCATCGAATTTAACTTCCGCGATAAGTGGAATACCCATAAGGACTCAACAAGAGTGGAACATGATAATGCTGTGCCGTGTCATGAATTTCAAAAATCACCGGGACATTCGGATAAAATCCCTTGACGCCGCATTTATGAAAATACGATTCGGTTGCGAAGTTGATGCGATAAGTTCCGGCGCGCAACGCGGTTGTGTCAGGAAGCAAATTTGCAATCCTGCCATCTTCGTTCGTTACACCGCGAGCGAGTTCCTCCCAGTCGCTACCGGCGAAATACTCCAGCACAACGGAGATGCCTTTTGCCGGTTGACCTTTCGCAACGTCGAGAACATGAGTGGTAATCGGACTCATATTTTCATAACTTCATCAAACGAAGATTAGTGATTTTATGCTGCTCACGGGCAGCGATCTGAAGTTCTTCCGACGGCTCATTGCGAAGCCGATGTTGCAGAATCGCAAGCATCTCATCAGCACTCTTGCCTGTCGCACACACAATAAAGATGTAGCCGAATCTGTTTTCGTAAGCCTGATTCGCTTCCGCAAGCGCTTTTATTGTTTCCTCAGAAGCAACCTCGACTGCGGATTGCTCGTTCTTCGCCCATTGAAGGGTGTTACTGAATTTCTCCCGAAGATTTTCAACGTCACCGATTTTGGGATGATGAGAGAAAGCCTCCAGCCAGTCTTCTCTTGAAAGACCAAACCAAATCTCTTCCGCAGCCTTCGACAATGCAGCACCATCCGTGAAAGAACGACGCGCTGCCATCAGTTCAACCCAACGTCTCGATCCGCAGCAGCGATGCAATTCCTCTCTGAACGCTTCTTCGTCAAGGCTGTTGATTCGTTCCAGATCGATCTTGTTAGATTGCATCAGTTCTTGATTTCCGTCGGTGAAGATCGCAAACCGAATGCGCGCAGACGGCTGACGCCGCCATCAGGAAAGATATTGAGCCGGACGTGAGACAAAGGCATATCTATTTTAAGTTCATGCTCAAAGTAATGTCGCGTGTTTGCTTCAAGTTTCGTTTCTGGCAAAACTTCGTGCCATTCAATTTCATGCACGCTCAAAGCGTCAATCATCTTTCCGGGAAGACGGCAACCTTGTATGCTGCACCGATCAGGATAATTTCCTTTGAAATGATTCGTGTCAACTTCGATTTTTGCGATTGTTCCGAGATGTCCCAACTGAATGACAGCCCAATCAAAACCGGGACCGCGTCGGCGTTTTGTTTCCCATCCATCGCCCATGTTCAAGGCGCGTCCGGGCATAATTAAGTTCTCTTTTTTACCGAAGAACATATCACTGCAAGCGGTCACCAACCCGCCGTTCTCAACCGCCGCAAGATCAATGAATTCATCTTCTGCAAACTGTTCCCAACGTGGAACGACATCGCCGTAAACCTTCAGGCGCGCGACACCGCCATCGGGGTAAATGTTGAGACGAAGATGCGTCCATCGTCTTGAATCGGAGATGGAAAATAGATTTTGAGAACCCGGATTCAATGATGACCGTCCAAGAATCTCAACCCATTTTGTTTCTGAAGACGCGAGAGTTTCCGCCGGAACGTCGTTATTATCAACACAACAGGCATCGAGCGAAGCGTAAGGCGGATGGTTTCCCAAAAAGTGATTCGTGTCAATATCAACACCCTTAATAATTCCTGAAAGCCCCAGCTTAAGAACGCACCAATCATAACCGGCGACACGCTTGCGGCGACTCTCCCAGCCGTCCATCCACTTCCCGTTCTCAGTGTATTTGTCAGGTATGAAAATGCCGCGCCCCGCCTTCAAAAGATTCTCCTTCGGAGCAAAAAACTCATCGCTCGCAATCACGGTTTTTCCTCCGACACGCTCTGATGCCAGATCAACTAATCCGGTAAATGCTGCGGCTTGCGTTTCAATTAACGTCACGATGTTGACTCCTCACGCTGAGTTTCTCGTATCAAACTCTTTCCGTGTGAGACGTGAGAGAAATCGTCCTGATCATAAATCAATTGTCCTTTCAGATAAGTTTTGCGGACGACACCTTGAAGAGTTTTACCTTGATATGGAGTTACTTTATTCTTGTGGTAGGTATTGGACGGGTCAACAGTAAAATTCGCATCGGAGTCGAGAATAACCAGATCGGCGTCAAAGCCTTTTGCAATACTCCCTTTGCGATTACCCAATCCCAGAAATTCGGCAGGACGCCCGCTCATCCAGCGTGCAATATCATTCAACGAATATCCGCGCTGACGCGCTTCTGTCCAAACGGCTGGTAAGCCGAACTGAAGCGAAGCGATGCCTCCCCAAGCAGCTTGAAAATCACCTTGCTCCAAAAGCTTTAGCTCAGGTGTGCAGGGAGAGTGATCGGAGACAATGAAATCAATTACGCCCGCTTCCAGAGCCTGCCAGAGTCGCTCCTGATTTTCCTTCTCCCGGATGGGAGGCGTGCACTTGAATCGCGTATCGCCATCCGCAATCTCTTCGGACGAGAAGGTGAGATAATGCGGGCAGGTTTCCACCGTCAAAGGAAGTCCTTGCGCTTTCGCCTCACGGATGAGCGGAACAGCATCGGCAGAGGACAGATGAACGATATGCACCGGGCTAGTGTATTCCCGACACAGATCGATCATCAAGCGGATGGCATCCATTTCCCAAACCGCGGGTCGGGAAGACAAGAAACCTTGATAGCTTCGCGCATCAGCCGCGTGTGAATGCGCGCTTTTGTTTTGTCCACAGTCCAATTCTGCGTGAACTAAAAGAGGAATGTTATGCTTGGCTAAGATCGGCATCCCTTCCCGCAAATCCGCTTCCGTAACATTAGGAAAGTCATCAATGCCGGAGTGAATTAAAAACGCCTTAAACCCCAACACTCCTGCTTTAATAAGCGGCTCAAAATCGTGAGAGTTACCCGGAACAAATCCTCCGTAGAATCCGCAATCCACCCACAGCTTATCCCGCGCTGCCGATAGCTTTTCATTGAGCGCGCGAGCTGTGGTTGTCACCGGCGTAGAATTTAAGGGCATATCAACGAGAGTTGTGATACCTCCGGCCGCAGCAGCACGGGTAGCCGTTATAAAACCTTCCCATTCCGTTCTTCCGGGTTCATTAATATGAACATGAGAATCTACCAGACCCGGAAATATAACCGAGTCGCCCAAATCTTCGACATGAACTCCCGCCGGAACATCAGACAGGGAAACCACGTTTTGAATACGACCATTGCTTATCCAAACCGCACAAGCTTTCATGCCGTCAGGTGTGACAACCCGCCGGCTGGAAAGCACAAAATCATCAACTGAAACTTTATCCAAGCGGTCAAACTCCTCCAAACCATAATCCAATAAACTTTAAAGTAGGCTTCGCTGGCCTCATGATATAGCTTTGTCCGGGTATTAACTCCTGCCATATTAATTTGAACTGCTGGTGTCAATTTCGGCTCAGTCCCATTAGAAGGCACTAGCCACAATTCAATTGTTCGCTCCTTGCGCTTGCCGCCATTTAACGAAACAACTCTTGATAGAACACTGCTAATAGTATAGAGCAGCTAACGCTCGAATTAGCCCACCCAAAGCCAGCACGCCACACGCAAGATACCCCAGACTACTTGATGATGAAAGGCTCGCTGGCGAGGGTCGGGTTGAATGAATTGTTATACTAGCCGCTCGTCGCCTCTTTGCATATGGATAAGCATTAACTCGCCGTCGAAAATCATTATACTTCGGTCCCAATATCTCGGATAATATTTTAGATTCCTGCTCGGATTCCAAAGCACTTCGGAGAAATTGCACAATCTCAGGTGATGATGCTCCAGCATTAAATAACATCGCGCCCCATCCAAACTTCAACATCGGATGACGAATCTCCGCAAAATGACGGACAGCATAATCACGATGAACTTTGCGATCACATAAGCCGCGACTCAATGCGAGAAAGGGATAAATATCGTACTTCTCAATATCCTTCTCGGTTAAAGCAAAAAGGACTGGCAGATAGCGACCCGCTTTATCAATTGCTGCATCGGAATAGAACTCACCTTCGACCGGAAGGGTTTTGAGAAGCTGGATGAAATCTTTCTTTTGGGCATCGGAAATCCGATTTGATGCCTGACACGGCGAGAGCGCGAGAAGGGCTGTAAGAAACGCTGCAATCATTCTACTCCCGTAATTACCAAGAAGAGAGTCTAATTCCTCAAAAGGCTTTTTCAAATTTTTCCTTTGAACCTTATCTAAAAAGGAATCAAGGGTCTTTATTCTTGACGATACTAAGTGCAACTTAATTTCTGTTTGTTCAAGGGCGGGTTCAAGGATGAAAAGAGCCTCTGTCTTAAGATGCTCATAAAGATTCTTGTTCGCTGTAAACTCGCGGTTTATCTCTTCGATATTCATTGATTCCTCAATCTCTAAATTACCGTAAGCACCTAACTACTGTTTAAGAAGCATCTGCCTGATAATACGCCGTATTAAGCGTGTTATCTGGCAGCAATTATGCTAATTACATTTATCGGGTCTTAAACTTCGTAGTTGTTACTGTGGAAGCACGTTAACGGCCGGAGCGGGTTGAGGCGTTGATGTTGGTGTAACCGGCGAAGGCGTAGTTAAGTTGTTAGCTGTTGGAGGCAGAGTGGCGGGTTGCTCGGTTGGTTTGAGCAAGTCGGCGACGATGCCTTCGCTGCCTTTGTGTTCGAGCCAGTGGCGGTAGGTGACGGAGATAATCGCAACAGCCGGGATCGCGAGGAAGATTCCCGCGAGTCCCGCGAGTTCTTCGCCGCAGAGGATCGCCAGCACAACCGCCAACGGATGCAGGTGGATGCCTTGCCCGATGATGCGCGGGTAGATCACGTAATCTTGCGTGATGCGCAGCACGACGAGGAAGACGAAGACGCCGACGGCCTGCGCGGACGAGTCGAAGCTGGCGACGAGCACGGCTGCAACCGCAACCGTAAGCGGCCCGGCCAGAGGAATGAACTCAAGCAAACCGGCGAGGATGCCGAGCGCGAGCCAGTAATTAACTCCGAGCGCAAAGAAACCGGCGGTGCAGATCACGCCGATGAGCAAACACGCCGTCAACTGCGCGCGGATGTAAGCCGCGAGCGTGTTGTTCACGTCTTGGAAAAACTCGTCGCCGCGCCAACGCAAACGCCCGCGCGGAAGCATCCGCAAAGCCGCGTCACGAAACCCTTCTGCATCTTTCAAAAGAAAGAAGGCGAGAATCGGAATTAGCACGAGCCAAGGAATGTAAGAGAGAATCTCGACCGTGCCCGACACGGCGCTGCCGAAGTATTGTTGCACCGCTTCAATGGCGCGCGGCGCGGCGTTGACGAGCGCGGTTTGCGCGGCAGGCGGCAGCCCCAAATTTTCCGCCATTTTGTAAAGCCCGCGCGTCCGCCCTTGCAGCACTTCCATGTAAGTCGAGCGCTGGCGAACGAATTGATCGACTTGGTTGACGAGGCGCGGAACGAGAAAGTAAAGCGAAAGCCCAAGCGAGCCGAAGAGGACGAGATACACAAGCCCGATGGCAAGCGCACGCGGCATCGTGTACTGACCGCCGCGAATTTTGAACGGACGGCGCACGAGATCGACGAGCGGCGAAACGAGATAAGCGAAAAAGATCGATAGCACGACGAGCAGCAACACACCTTCCAGCGCGTAAAGCAACCACAAGGCGACGGCGACTGCAAGCGCGATAAAGATGATCCGCAAGATGGCGCGCGTCTGCGGCGACGAAGCCTCGACCACCGCTACGGCCGTTGTCTCGGCCACCTGCTGCATCGTCTCGTTTGTTTGCTCTGCCACCATCACACGATCCTTTTACTTTGTATAACGTACAACGCTTCTACATCAACAATAATGCCTCACATTGCCGCCTAAGTTCAATCAAGCGAGACGGCGCAAGCTCACCTTTGCGCTGTTCAATGTTCGAGCTCGGAATCTTCATCTTCATCGCTAATCTCACTATCAGGTTGGCGGACAACGGGCGCGGCCGGTTCCCAGACAAGCCCGCGCCATTCGTCCGTCGCGTCCAACAGTTGTAGCGCGGCGAGCGGTTGCACCGGATTGCGCTCGACGCGCAAAACTTCAGCAACCACCTGCAAGCGCGTCCCGCCCTCATCAATCA
>JACDAW010000430.1 GCA_013695245.1 Pyrinomonadaceae bacterium
GGTAAAGTTTATGCACCGTGCCCGTCACGGCGCGCGTCATCCACACGCACGCAAGGATCGCCAGCCCTTCCAGCACAAGGAAGATGATGCCGAAAATTTTCAGCACCATGCCGAGCGGAATGTTTTGACCGAGATGCTTCTTCTCCATGATCCGCCCGATGAGGTTGGCGCGTGAGACGGGCATCAGAAAGGCGAGGCGCGATTCTTGTTCGCCCGTCAGCCAATTCGTCGTCGGCATGACGACAAACATTTTATTGCCTTCACCGAGCGGCTCACCAAGCTGATCGATGCGGGAGTTAAAGAAAGGTCGGCTCTGTTGATTATTTTCTCGCTTGCCTTCGTTCGCGTTATCATCAACGCGAATCTGAGTTATCTTACCACTTCCCGTGTCGGTTTCTTCAGCTTCACTGCCGTCCACGACCCGGTAACGAAACCTGTCCAAATCAGCGAAGAACGGGCGAAGGGGTATGCCTGTGCTATCGCGGTAACGCTCGACGAGCGTGCGGTTCATCGGCACGACCATCAGCAACATTAGAGATTGGTTGTTTCCCGTCTCGCGGCGTTGGACGACGCGGAAAGCGGGCGCGGCGAATTGCTGCGCCGGATCGGTTGAAGTGACAAACGTAAATCCGCTCCAGTCAGATTTATCCTTTGTCCATTCCGGCAGCGGGGCGTTGATGGGCGTTTGATCGCCGAAGCCGATTGTCCGCTCGTCGTTAATTTCGCTGACGATCTGCGCGGGTTGCCGTGCGGCGAGAGCGAGTGCGTCTTCGCCCGGCGCGGTCGCGCGCCAGAGAGCGATGCGCGCTCCGGGCAGAGATGCTTGAAGGAATCGGTTTCGTTCGTCGAGCCATTGTTGAAGAAGACGGTCGTTCGCGTTTGGCGGCAACGCCGCGAGCGCGTCGGCAATTGCGCGCGAATTTGCCAGCGCCTGCTTCCGCGTCACGTCTGCCTGCATCGTCACCTCGCCAACCATCTCATTCACCGCAAGCGCCATCGCAAAGATGAATCCGAGTCCGAGCAGTAGCACAACCGGCGTCAACCCGACGAACAAATAAGTGATCGCCAAACGCCCGCGGACGCGCCACAACACGCGCTGCTTTAGCCAACGCAAGGCTTTATAGCTCCAATAGAGGAGTGAGAAGACAATGATAAAACCGAACAGCACTTGCAACACCACGCCCGGCCAAGTATCTTCGTAAAGGTAAGTGCCATTCAACAGCCAATCAACGCCGAGCAGCACGACGGCCGCGATTCCGACGCGCGGCATTACGCGGCGCAACCATTCGCGCACGCGCGTTGACGTTTGCCGCGCTCTGCCGCCTAGCTCCTGCATCCGCTCCCTCATCAAGACTTCTCCCGCCGCGTGTTTATAAGTTCAGTCATCTTTTAATCACACTAAGCCTTATACGTTTCAAAAACAGCTTCGTTTCATTTTAGAAAGAGTGAATGGAATAAACTTCATTCGCTGAGAACGCGAACGTGTGTGCGAACGGTTTCGCCGAGCGTAGCGAGATTGTAGCCGCCTTCCAGACACGACACGAGTCGTCCGCCGCAAATCTCGTTCGCCCAAGCTTTCGCAGTGCGCGTGAGAGAAGCGAAATCTTCGTCGTCTAACATGAGTTGACCGAGCGGATCGCTTTTGTGCGCATCGAATCCGGCTGAGATGAGCACAAGGTCAGGACGAAACTTGCCGCCGATCTCCTCAAGCGCCGCTTCAAACATGCGGCGGTGTTCGGCGGCAGAAGTGTGCGCGCGCAACGGAACATTAAGCGTGTAACCGCGACCGCGACCGATGCCCGTCTCGCCGCTCGCGCCTGTGCCCGGATACCAAGGATATTGATGAATGGAGAAGAAGAAGATTGACGGATCGTCGTAGAAAATTCCTTGCGTGCCGTTGCCGTGATGCACGTCCCAGTCAAGGATCGCCACACGCTCGATCTCACGATGCCGCGTTTGCGCATAGCGCGCGGCAATTGCCACACTGTTAAAAAGACAAAAGCCCATTGCGCGGTCGGGCGTCGCGTGGTGCCCCGGCGGGCGCGCGGGAACAAATGCCTGCGCGACTTCTCCCGCGATCACGGCATCAACAGCGCGACACGCTCCGCCCGCCGCGCGCAACGCCGCATCGAGCGAACGCATTGAGACGAGCGTGTCAGCGTCTAAATATCCCGCGCCTTCGTCAACCGCGCGCTCGATTCTTTTAAAGTGTTGCGGGGTGTGACACGCTTGCACGTCGCCGCGTGAAGCCATTGGAGCTTCAAGTTCAAGTAGGTTCGACCACAATTCTTCGTCCGCGCGCAAAGCTTCGATGATGACTTTGTAACGTTCCGGGCGTTCCGGGTGATTTTCGCCCGTATCGTGTTCGGCATAAACCTGATGGTGTACGACCGCAGTTTTCATACGGCGAATTATGCGAGGAGGCGCGACAAGAAATCAAATCGGAGACGATTCGGGAAGAATGAATTTCATACAGAATAAAGCTTTTTGATTGCTCTCTGAGATGCTCGTTGATGCTTTTGCTTCACAGATCGTCACGATTAAAGTTTTATTTATTTTCAGACGTTAACTTGGAACAGGACTTGCTCAAGATATTTGAAGTTAAGCTGATGTAACTTGTAAGGAATTCAATTTCTCTGACGAATTCTGTTTTTACTGAAAAGGAGTTTATTGTGCGAAAGTTTAGTTTGTCTTTGTTGTGTTTAATCTTGCTTGCTACGACGTTCGTCTTCGACGCTTCGGGGCAAGACCGTCGCCGCAGAGGTCGAAGTTCGCGTAACCATAACCTTCGCACGGCGGCGATTATCGGCGGCGGTGCTGGTGCTGGAGCATTAATTGGTGGCAAAAAAGGCGCTGCCATCGGCGGTGGCGG
>JACDAW010000438.1 GCA_013695245.1 Pyrinomonadaceae bacterium
TTGCGCCAACCGCTCGAAGACGGGCGGGTAACGATCAGCCGCGCCGCGATGTCTTTAACGTTTCCCGCTTCGTTTATGCTCGCCGCCGAGATGAATCCGTGCCCGTGCGGTTTCTGGAACGACCCGACGCGCGAGTGTCGCTGCACGCCTTTGCAGATTCAACGCTACGTCGGGCGCATTTCAGGGCCGCTTCTCGACCGCATAGATATTCACGTTGACGTTCCGGCCGTGCGCTTTAAGGAACTCGCTGGCGGGCGCAACGCAACGCCCGCCAGCGAAAGCTCGGCGGAGATTCGGGCGCGCGTTGTGGAAGCGCGCGAACGACAACACCGACGCTTTGCGAATCAAGGTTTCTTCGCCAACGCACAGATGTCATCGTGGCAGATTCGTGAGTTTTGTCCGATTGACGCGGAATGCGAGCGGATGTTGGAGACGGCGATGCTGCGGCTGGGCTTGTCAGCGCGCGCCTTTGATCGGATACTGAAAGTCAGTCGCACGATTGCAGACCTCGACGGCGCAAGCGAGATTCGCCCGGCACACGTCGCTGAAGCTGTCGGTTATCGCTCGCTCGACCGCACGTACTGGACTTGAGCCGAGCATCCAAGCGCACGAAAACGTTGAAGGACTGCACGAAAAGATCAATATTACGGGCAAGAAAGGCAACTGCTATTCGGAAACTGCGCATCACAGAGAGCGACATCGGTTGAAGGCTCACCGCTTCGCTGGCACTAGGAAGCGGCAAGAGAAGCGAGACTTCACTGGATGCGATCTTTGTCAATGCGGAAGTAGAGCCGTCAAGCGTTGTCGGTTGAAGCCGAAGCAAGGAGAAGGAGTCTTCCTTTTCTTTGATCGGACATCTTTATTCAAGTGACCGCAGCCGATACCGAACAAGTCGAAGCCAAAACTTCCGATTACGCTCTTGCGCAAGCGAGCGCCGGGGGCGATATGGCAGCGTTCGAGCAGCTTTACGAGCGCCATAACCGTCGCGTCTATTCGCTCTGCCTGCGCATGACCTCAAACACTGCGGAAGCAGAAGACCTCGCCCAAGAAGTCTTTATCCAACTGTTCCGCAAGATCGGAAGCTTTCGCGGCGAGTCGGCTTTCACAACGTGGCTGCATCGTTTGACGGTCAACCAAGTCCTGATGCACTTCCGCAAGCGCGGCGTGCGGATGGAACAGACGACCGACGATGGTGAAACTCCGGTGCAGATCGTAACGGGCACGGCGAATCCGAATCACATGCCGGTCGTTGATCGCATCGCGCTCGATAAAGCGATTGCGCAGTTGCCGCCGGGCTATCGCACCGTCTTCATCCTGCACGACATTGAAGGACATGAGCATGAGGAGATCGCGCGGATGCTCGGCGTCTCGGTCGGAACGTCTAAGTCGCAGCTACACAAAGCGCGCATGAAATTGCGAGGCTTGCTGAGGCAACAAAATGCGCCGCAGTAGCTTCAAACAACGTTCCGTTATTTCTCGCCTGAACTTTTTAACAGGCAAGGAAGATTATTGAAAAGAAGAAGCTTAAACAGCGAGAGCAAATCTCTTCGCGCTTCTCATCTCCTGTTAGATTGAAAGAAAACAAATCGCAAGTTGTTCTCTTCGGGCCCCCAAGCATGAAAGAGACAACGTCCTCGCTTCGGAGAAGCGGATTGCGATCTATGTAAGAGGTTGTACCCACAATGAACTGCAACAAGTGTTCGGAACTACTCGCGGATTTCCTCGACGGAACATTAAGCGGCGAAGACAATCAACTATTCAACGTGCATCTGCAGGATTGTCTGCAATGCACGAGCGTGCGCGAAGACGTTCACCAGATCATGGAAGTCGCCCGCGCCGAACGCGGAGTTGCTCACGCTGCTCCACCAAACAAACAAGCTTTGTGGGCACGCATCGTCAACGAGCTCGACAGCGAACAACACATCAGCAAAGCGGCGGAAGCTTCAAGCAGAAGAGCGACGGCAAACGCCACAGGCTTCTGGGCGCGCACGTTGAACAAGCGTTGGGAGCTTTCCTTCGCGCAGCTAAGCGCGGCCGTTGCGAGCATCGCCGTGATCGTCGCCATCTCTACCGCGCTCGGCGTGCGTCGCTTGCCGGGCGACTATTAGCCACTGCGGGCGAATAGTTACAGCGTTGAAATGAGTCTTGCGAGCGCGCCAAATGGCAGCAGCGGTGCGATCAGAAACGCTGCGTTCGACCCGGAAGATTACGTGCGTCAGCAACAATCGAGTTTGCAGTATTTGCAGCAGCGCATCGAGTACCGCAAAGCGCGCTGGTCGCGCGGCGACCGCGAAGCATTTGAGCGCGCGATGATGACCATTGATGAGACGGTCAATGATTCTCTCAACGAGCTGCGGCGCAACCCGCACGATGATGTTTCTGAAGAGATGTTGAATTCAGCTCTGCGCGATAAGATGGAACTGCTCAGAGAGTTTTCGCAATTATAATTGCGCCGCCGAATTCAAAACGTTAAGTTGCAAACATTTCAACTGCAAACACGCCCGCCCGCGTCCCTCGTACTTCTACGTGCAAGTTAAGAGCGCGGGCGGACGAGTGAACGAAAGCATCTCCCGATCTCACAGATTTGGATTTAAAGGTTTGATGAGCAATACACAGACAAATTTCGCTTTACCTCACAAAGCAAATTGCTGCCCGCAAGCTTGGGCGCAATCTCTCGTCGTCTTAATGATTTTCTCGTTCATCGTTTTCTTTCCAGCCGATGCTTTCGCGCAACGAAGCGCGAAAAAAACTTATACGGTGCGTCCCGACGTGCGCCTCGAACTCAAGAATCGCTCCGGCACAGTGACGGTTGAAGGTTGGGATCAAAACAAGATTGAAATTACGGCCAACATGGAATCGCCCGCGGCCAGCTTCGCGCCGAACGCGAGCGACGAAGCGGTGGAAATTGATATGGTGCGCGGCGGACGCGGCGAAGCGGGTGATGTTAATTTCCGAATTCGCGTGCCCTTTAATTCAACCGTTGATATTCAAACTCTGCGCGGCAATATCACCGTGCGTGGTGTGCAAGGGGCGATGGTGCGCGCACACGTCACGAGCGAAGGCGACGTTGAGTTAACAGACATTCGCGCCAATAAAGTGATGGCTGAAAACATGATGGGCAACATTACCTTTGTCGGTCAACTCA
>JACDAW010000455.1 GCA_013695245.1 Pyrinomonadaceae bacterium
GCACAATTGTGCCATTGTGCGTGCGACTCGAAAGTCAAGGTTCTTCAACCAAGCTATTTAGATTCAAACGCCACTTGATGGTTAATTACTACACCGCTTAAGTTACAAACTGCCTACCTTCCCGTTACGCGAACATTAAATCTCACGTCATATTATTCGTGAACGTAACGGCGCGGCACACGTTCGCTAATGCCGCAGGTGATTTCGTAGGAAAGCGTCGAAGCTTGGCGCGCAATATCTTCCGCCGTGATCGAGAGTTTGCCGTCTTCTCCGATCAACGTGACGCAATCGCCCGTCGCAACCTCTGGCACGTCCGTCACGTCAATGAGCGTTAAATCCATTGAGATGCGGCCGATGATGGGAGCGAGATGCCCGCGCACGATGACGCGCCCTTGATTTGAGAGCGCGCGCATAAGTCCGTCGTGGTATCCGACGGGCAAGGTAGCGACAGTGGTTTCGCGCTCCGTTCTAAACGTGCAACCATAGCCGAGCGGCTGGCCTTGCGCCACACTTTTTAAGAGCGCGATGCGCGTGCGCAGCGACATCACCGCTTGAAGCGAAGGAGTTAACTCTGCGATAGGTTGCAAGATGTCGCGCCACAAACCGTAGAGCACGCCGCCCGGCCGCACCATGTTAAAGCGTGCTGACGTATGTGCGAATGTAGCGGCGGAATTTGAAGCGGCGCGATACGTTGGATTGATGCCGCGCGTGGCGAATTGTTCCAGAGAATAATTGAACCGTGCGATCTGTTTTTCGGTGTAGCTATTAAGTTCTGGTTCGTCGGCCGCCGCGAAATGCGTCATCACGCCCGTAACGCGTATGTTTTGGCAAGAACATAAACGATCAAGAAACTCACTTAACTGAGCGTAGCGCACGCCGAGACGTCCCATGCCCGTATCAACTTTAACGAAAACCTCTGCCGCTACACCTGCCGTCCGCGCCGCCGCGTCAAACGTTTCAGCCATCTCCGAACGGTAAATCACCGGCACAACGCGGTGCTTGATACACGCCGCTTCCTGTCCCGCCCAAAATCCGCCGAGCGACAAAATCGGTTGCTCGATTCCCGCCTCTCGTAATTGGAACGCTTCTTCCGGCAACGCGACGCCGAACCAATCCGCGCCTTCGCTCGCTAACTTCTGCGCACACTCAACCGCGCCGTGCCCGTAAGCGTTGGCTTTAACAACAGCCATGACGCTTGTTTCCGTCCCGACCTTACGGCGCACTTCGCGGAAGTTCGCGGCGAGTTTGTTTAAGTCGATCTCCGCCCACGTCGGACGATGCGCGAACGCCTGCTCGGAGTTGTTTGCGACAGACGTTTCTGATTCCTTAAAACTCAAAATTGATGGTGATTACTTCAGATGAAGATTTAACACGAAGTTAAATACTCGACGAATCGCATCTTGCTCAACCGAAATATAAATCTTCAAAGCGTGTGTACTCTTTAAGGAAAGCGAGTTTGATGTCGCCAGTAGGGCCGTTGCGCTGCTTGGCGATGATCACGTCGGCCATGTTCGCGTTCTCTTCCGTGCGGTTGTATTGCTCTTCACGGTAGATGAAAGCGACGACATCTGCATCCTGCTCAATCGCACCAGAGTTGTGAACGATGATGTCGTCGGCGATGAAATTGTGCGTGCCCGGAACCATCAAATCGTAAGTCATCTCGCGTCCCGCCGGAGTTATCTCGACTATTTTATCCCAGTAGATGTCGCTCTCGGCGAGCGTGAGAAGCTGCGTTGCGCCAAGCACGGCGGCGACTTGCCGTAAGCGTCGCCGATCAATTCGCCTGCCCTGACAGCGATAACCGAGCTGCGTCCACGACAACTCTTGCTGTTGTTTGAGCCGTTGAACTTGATTAACAACCAGCAAAGGAAGCCGATCACAATGTGCGTTCATCTTGCCTTGATGCGTCCACGCAGAAGCTTCGCGCAACCGCGCGCCTTTGCGCCCGTCTAACGGCACAGCTTCGGCGAAAGCCGCCACTTGCTCTTTGCCTTCAACAATCAACTCGGCAATATCCATGGTTGATTTTTCGTGTCGCGTCGGACGCCCAAGCACAGAGAGTATGCCGCACCGCAAGAGAAGCGATTGCACTTCGCGCAACAATCGGCGGCTCGTAGAAACGTACTTGATCACAAATCGGTTCGTGCGCTTGATGACCGAACCATCGCCCGCGTAGAGTCCCGCGAGGAATGCGCCGATCACTTCCGTTGGCGCGCTGAACACAACTTCGGGCACACGTTTTCTGCACGTTGTTTCGCCATGAATGCCGATTTCTTTGAGCCACTGAATCAATGGATTCTTTCCGGGGCCGTATTGACCACGCACTGAAAAATCGAGATGCGGCGTGCCACTCCAGTGATTTTTGTCGCGTGGCTCGAAACCGAACTGCTCGCGGCAGATGCGACGCGCATCTTCAAGAATTATCTCATCATTAGCGACGAATGAAACGGCACGGCGCATTGCGTAGCTGCCATCGCTAATGAGATAACCAAGCAGGCGTGCACGGTCAGGATGCAGATCATCACTCTTTTGCATCGCCGGATACTTGCGCGGAACGGCGATTTCCATTCCTTCAGTTAAAGCATCAAGCCTCCGCCATCCTTCGATAGTCAGGAATGGATGGTTTGCCGAAGCGCGAAGCTCACGCCCGCTCGCCGTTCTCATCAAGAAAACTTCCTTCACGCCAGATTGTACCACTCGCGCCGGCTGCGATTTCACGATTTTAAGATCATGATCAAGCGTAAAGACGCGCGCCTGTTGCTGTCGTTCGTATAATTCGGCAACCGTATGCTGGCAGCCCGTTTCGGGATCAAGCAAAATCGAACTACCAACAATACACTCTCTCAAGTCCGCGAGTTGCGGTCGGTGATCCGAACGCGCTTCGGGAGCGCGCGAAAGTTGCGAGAGCGCGACGAGCGGCACGCTCAACTCTTTCGCCAAGCCTTTCAGTTCACGCGAAATCTGCGAAACCTCTTGTTGCCTAGACTCGATGCGGCGCGATGAACCGGACATCAATTGCAGGTAATCAACGATGATTAAATCAAGTTGCTTCTGCTCCGCCGCAAGCCGCCGCGCCTTCGCGCGCATCTCTAAAACAGAAATGCCCGGCGTGTCGTCAATAAAAATCTTCGCGTCGGCGAGCGTGCCTAAAGCTCCTGCGAGCCGCGCCCATTCATCGCGCACAAGGAAGCCGCTGCGGAAACGGTGCGCGTCAATGCGCCCTTCGGAACACAACATGCGCGTGACGAGCGATTCCTTCGACATCTCCAGCGAAAAGATGCCGACCACCGCGCCCGCCTTGATCGCCGCGTTCTGCGCCATCGTCAAACAGAGCGAGGTTTTGCCCATTGACGGCCTCGCTGCGATGATGATCAAATCTGACGGCTGCAAGCCCGAAGTCATTTTGTCGAGATCAGTAAAGCCCGTCGTCAGTCCCGTCAGAACGACTGAGCGGCCGGACATCTCCTGCACTTTTTCAAGGATTGCATCGGCAATAGGTTTGACGTGCGCGAAGCCTTGCCGCGTGCGTTCGTCCGCAAGCGCGAAGATCATCTGCTCGGCGTGGTCGAGGATGATTTCCGCTTCGTCCTCTTCTTCGAGGGCTTCGCTCGTTACTTTGTTTGAGACTCTGACGAGTTGGCGCAGAAGCGATTTATCGCGCACGATCTTCGCGTAATGCGCGATGTTCGTAAAGTGCGGGAGACCGTAGGTGAGTTCGGAGATGAAGGTGATACCGCCGACCTGCTCGACGAGTCCGTGACGACGCAGTTCTTCGCCGACGAGAATCGGATTGATCTCCGCGCCGCGTTCGCTTAGATCAATCATTGCGCGAAATATGTAGTGGTGCGCGCGGATATAGAAATCGTCGGGCTTAAGAAGCTCAATCGCTTGATTGACGAGGGCATTATCGAGGACGATGCCGCCGAGAATGGCGCGTTCGGCGTCGGCGCTGTGCGGCAGAGGACGTTCGAGAAGTTGGTCGCTCGTCGTGTCGTTTTATGCGAAGTTTGCCATTGAGAGTTACAGGTAAGGAAAACAAAATATCTGCATGAGCGCAAGCAGTTTGATCGCTTATCAATTTCCTAACGCGCGCTTGCGGCTGCGGACTATACTACATGGTGATAAGGCGCGCCAACACGTTGGCGCGCCTTATTACAAACCGTACAAATTTCTTCGATTATCCGGCTGTTTCATCTCCCGCATTGGCTGTTTGCGCGTCGGCGACAGAAGAGTTTGGTTGATCCGCGACAACGTCTTCTTGCTGGGGCGTAGCATTTGCAGCCTCGGCTTCAGCCGCCGCGCCTTCGGCGACGACTGCGACGGGCACTTCCACCGTCACCTCGCGGTGCAAGCGCACGGCGACGGTGTAATCACCCGTTTCCTTAATCGGCTCGCGCAGTGTGATACGACGCCGATCAACTTCGTGACCCTGCTCGCGCAATGCTTCGGCAATGTCCATCGAAGTCACAGAACCGTAAAGAATGCCGTGCTCGCCCACGCGCCGCTCGAAGCGCAAACGCAAGTTTTGCATTTCGCCCCTTCGCCCTTCGGCTTCACCGCGCTCTTTGGCTTCGCGCCGTGCAAGCGCCGCGCGCTCCTGTTCGATCTGGCGCACGTTGTTCGTCGTCGCTTGGACGGCGAGTTTGCGCGGCAAGAGAAAATTACGCGCGTAGCCTGCTTTGACTTTCACGATGTCGCCGCGCGCCCCTAAGTTGTCAATGTCTTCTCGTAAGAGGACGTTTGTGGTTGCCATAATATTCTTTCGTTCCTCTCTTCGATTAGTCGGCCGCGTATGGAAGAAGCGCGATGTTGCGCGCGCGCTTGATGGCTTCCGCAAGCATTCGTTGGTGCGTCGCGCAACTTCCTGAAATGCGACGCGGCATGATCTTGCCGCGTTCGGGAATGAAGTTTTGCAACATCCTCACGTCTTTAAAATCAATCAGATCAACTTTCTCAATACACATGCGGCAAATCTTGCGACGACGAAAACGGCGACCGCTACCCTGACCGCCGCGTCCTCCTCCTCCTTCGCGTCCTCCTTGATTGCTGCTGCCGCCGCCTCCGCGCGGGCCGCGATCATCATCGTGGTCAAACCCGCCGCGTTCTTCTCTGTAATCTCTCGACATAATCTTTTATGCTCCGTTCTCTTCGGTAAACGACTTGAAGCAACACGCGCTCATTAAGCGACTGATCGCTCTACACAGTGAAGCTTGAATACAAATTTCTTTACGCTTCGCCTGCTGCTTCTTCGGCGATTGCAGGCTCGCTGCTTCTGACGCTCCCGCGCGCGCCGCCGCTTCGCTCACTTCTCTCGCCACCGGAGGAGGCGAAGGGGCGCTTGCTCGCTTTGCGTGTGCGACGGCTACGCAGTTTCTCCGCGCGACGGCGATCTTCATCAACGCGCACCGTGATATAGCGCACGACCTGATCGGAGACGCGCATCCGGCGTTCGAGTTCAGCGATCTCGCGCCCCGAACCGTCAATCTCGTAAAGCACATAGATGCCTTCCGTCTTGCGATTGATCGGGTAGGCGAGGTTGCGCCGCCCCATGATCTCAGATTTAGTGATCGTTCCGCCCTGATCCGTAATGATCTGTTGGAAGGTGTCACTGAGACGTGTTACATCGTCGTCGTTTGTTTCCGGATCAACGATGTAAAGGATTTCGTAAGTTCTCTGTTCAGGCAAAATTCATCCTCCTTTTGGATGTCTAGCTTCATTTCGGAAAATGGAGCAAGAAGGAAAAGTATTTTCGATTTTAGATTTGCGATTTTTGGATGGAAAACGAGCGTTACTTCGTTCTGTCAAAATCAAAAACCGGCAACCGCAAATCAAAAATTCATTCAGTTGTATTGAGACATCGCCCTCTCGATGCCGTCACGTAAGAGCGTGCGCAATGCTTCTGCGCCACGTTCTAAAACTTCTTCCACGCCCGCGCGCGCATTCGCCGGGAATTTCTCCAACACGAACCCGGCTGTATTATTCACCGGATGTTCCGGCGCGATGCCTATCCGCAGGCGAAGAAATTCTTCGGTGCGCGTTTGGGCGATAATTGATTTCAAACCGTTGTGGCCGCCGCTCGAACCGCGCGCCCTTAAGCGCAACGAACCGAAAGGCAACGCCAGATCATCGCTGACGACAACAAGGTCGTGCGCCGTATTCAATCCTTCGCGCTTCCGCAACAAACACGCCACTGCTTCGCCGCTCAGATTCATAAACGTCTGCGGCTTGACGAGTTCGATTGTTTCGTTTTCAATCTGCGCCCGCCCGATGAGCGCGCGACACTCCGCGCGTTTCACTTCCGCGTTCGCCTGTTGCGCAAGCAGATCGATGAGCATGAAGCCGATGTTGTGGCGCGTCCACTCGTATTCTCTGCCCGGATTGCCAAGCCCGACGATTAACATAAGGCAAAAGTAAAAAGGTAAAAAGCAAAAGTTAAGAATGAAGTAGGGCGCTTTTGTTCCGCACTTTTGCCTTCTTCCTTTTGCCTTTTTACTTCTCAGCCTCTTCCTCGTCTTCCTTCTTGCCCTTGCCGATCACTTCAGGCTCTTCGGGCTGATCAACTTCAGAAGGCACGGGTTCTGGCTCATCACGGATGATGCCGACCGTTGCGATCACGGATTCGGGCGCGTCGAGGATTTCGATATTTTCGTCGGCGGGAATATCCGAGACGTGAAGCACGTCGTGAACGCCGAGATTGCTGACATCAACGTTGATCGCGTCGGGGATTTCGCGCGGGCGACAGCGAACCTTGATTTCGCGTACAACTTGTTCGAGCACGCCCTCTTCATCGCGCACGCCAATGGGTTCGCCCGTCAAATGAAGCGGTACGGTGACTTCGATCTTTT
Source organism: Pyrinomonadaceae bacterium (assembly GCA_013695245.1). Taxonomy (GTDB): domain Bacteria; phylum Acidobacteriota; class Blastocatellia; order Pyrinomonadales; family Pyrinomonadaceae; genus JACCYN01. The sequence goes on from JACDAW010000455.1 coordinate 6,846, forward strand.
GACCGCGCACAAGGCGTTTCAAATCCGCGTGGACGAGGCGATCACGCACCGGATCAAATTGGCGATCATAGAACATCACTTCGCTCGCGCCCGCGCCTTCAACGTCAATCGTAAAAATCGTGTTGTGCCCGGACTCCGAGCGCAGGATCGCGGCTAAATCTCTGATGGGCGCGGCGGCTGCCACTGCTTCGCCTTCGCCGCCATAGACCGTGACGGGAACCATCCCGGCACGGCGCAGACGGCGCGCATCGTTTTTGCCGCGCGCGTCGCGCATCTGCGCGCGCACTGTTATCTCTTCTCTTTCAGCCATAGAAACTTCTCGCTTTCAATTTACTGCTTTCAAATTTACGCTCTTCACACGAAGAGCGAAGAGACGCTCGTCTCCTCATGGATCGATTTGATCGCTTGCGCCAGAAGCGGCGCGATGCTCAAAATCTTGATGTGATCTGCTTCGCTTTGACACCAATCAAGTGGGATCGTATTGGTCGTCACCACTTGCTCAATGTCCGACCGCTCCAACTTCTCGACCGCGCAACCCGACAGCACCGGATGCGTAAAGCACGCATGAATGCGCTCGGCTCCGGCTTCCTTCAGTGCCCGCGCAACTTTCGTCAGGCTTCCGCCCGTGTCGCACATATCATCAACTATCAAACAACTGCGCCCGCGCACGTCGCCGACGACGTTCATCACTTCAGCGACGTTTGCCTTCTCGCGGCGTTTGTCGCAGAGAGCGAGTTCGGCGTTCAAGCGTTTCGCGTAAGCGCGAGCGCGCTCCGCTCCGCCCGTGTCCGGCGCAACGACCGTTAAGTTCGGCATTGGATTCGCCTGATAGTAGCCGATCATCACGGGCGCGGCGTAAAGGTGATCAACGGGAATATCAAAGAAACCTTGAATCTGCGCGGCGTGCAAGTCCATCGTCAACACGCGATGCGCGCCCGCCTTCGAGATTAGATTCGATACGAGTTTCGCGGCAATCGGCACGCGCGGGCGATCCTTTTTGTCCGAGCGCGCGTAACCATAATAAGGAATCACGGCCGTCACACGCTCTGCCGACGAACGACAAAAGGCGTCGAGCATAACGAGCAATTCCATTAAGTTCGCGTCAGTCGGCGGGCACGTCGGCTGCACGATAAAGACGTCTGCGCCGCGCACATTTTCAGTGATCTGAAAATTAAACTCGCCATCGGAGAAGCGATCCGCCGTTGCGCTTCCCAACTCGCAGCCGAGATGCTCGCAAATCTCCCCGGCAAGTTCGGGATTAGCATTACCACTGAAAACCTTGATGCCGCCGGTTGTGCCCATAGAAAATTCAGAAGTCGAAGGGCGGAAGGCGAAAGTGTGGGATTTTTATTTTCCACCTTTGCCTTCCGCCTTTAGATTTGGCTGGGGCGGGAGGATTCGAACCTACGAATGCCGATTCCAAAGACCGGTGCCTTACCACTTGGCTACGCCCCAATTCAGAACTAGACTTGCAAAAATCTTTTACACGCGCCAAGCGCTTCAGAGTAAGCCGCTCTGTCGAGTGTCGCGCAGGCGAACACTTGCCAATCCCTTTTCTTCTTCAGCCCTTCGTGCGCTCGCTCTTGCGCCGCTTCGCTCTCGAATATGCCGAACACACTTGCGCCGCTTCCCGACATCAAAGCGCCGCGCGCGCCGTGTCGCAAAAGTTCACGTTTGGCAAGTTCAATCGGCGGGTGAAGATTAAATATTACAGTTTCAAAGTCGTTATGTAAAACGTCTTCCGGCAACCACTGTAAGCTTCCCGCGCGCGAACTAGGCAGGATAACGACCGGTTCGCGCTTTGTCAAGAACGGCGACCGAAGCGCACGGTAAGCTTCCGCCGTCGAAACTGTTTCGTTCGGTGTGACGATCAGCAGATACCGCTCGCTAACATCTTCGAGCGGCGTAATCTCTGTTCCCGTTCCACGGCCGAGCGACGTGCCGCCCCTGAAGAAAAATGGCACGTCGGCTCCGAGTTTCGCGCCGAGTTGGATAAGTTCATTCGGATCGGTTTCGAGCTTCCAGAGATGAGCTAAGCCCATCAATGCAATCGCGGCGTTGGACGAACCGCCGCCAAGTCCGCCGCCCGTTGGAATGCGTTTGACGAGTTCGATGCGCGCTCCCTTGTGAGAATTGAAATAGCTGTGAAGCGTCAGCGCCGCGCGGTAAACCAAATTGCTTTCGTCTGCCGGAACGCCCGGCGCATCGCAGACGAGTTCGATGTTTCCATCGGGCAGTTCGCTGAATTTCAGTTCATCATGCAGCGTGACAGTTTGAAAGATCGTTTCAAGTTCGTGATAGCCGTCCGCTTCGCGGCGGCCGAGCACGCGCAGCATTAAGTTTATTTTGGCGAAAGAAGGAAGCGTGAAGGTAAGCACGACGAAGGCGGCTGACTCCTTAGTTTACAAGAATTAAGCCAGCCGCCCTTGGTCGCTCGATTTTTGAGAGCTTTGTTTAGCGCGCGATAAAGACTTGAGTGAAATAAACGCTGCCGTCCGCCGCTTGCGCCATCCCTAAGCCCGTATGCGTGAAGCCGTTATTTAAAATGTTCAGGCGATGCTTTGCTGATTGCATCCATCGTTCGACCGCGAGGGCGACCGGGTCATCAACGCCTTGATTGTACGCGATGTTTTCGCCGAGCGCACGCCATCCCGTAATTCCTAAAAAGCGAGCGCGCGCGGCGGGGTCAAGCCCGTCTGTCCCTTTATGATTGAGCACCCCTGAGCGCGCCATATCTGCCGAATGCGTTCGCGCGAGGTGGCACAACTCGGCGTCCCATGCGAGCGGAGGTAAATTATTGGCGCGTCGCTGGATGTTTAACAACTCGAAAGCCCGCATCTCGGCGCTCGTGGCCATCGCGGAGAAGGCACGCGACGGAGCGGTGCGATTTGTGATTGTTCGTGGCGCGGTTGCGACCACTGTGGGGCGCGAATTCGAGCCGCGCACCGAAGTGACTAATCGCGCGACGGGACGCGCCTTAGAGGGCTGCTTGTCTCCATTATTGGCTAAAACAGAGATGGGATTGTTAAGGATGGAACAGCAAAGCGTGAGGATTACGGCGCAATACATGGTCACGCTGCGGTAACAGATTTTATTTTCTTTCACGGCGAACATTTCCCCACGTAAATCTCGAAGAGGAATTCAACAGTAAAATCGTAAAAGCAATTCTACTGTTAAACATTTTATAATGATGTTTATAACAGGGTCAATGTTTATTCGGTTTTTGCAATAGAGCGAAACCCAACGTGTAACCTAAGCCATTTAATTACAGACGTTTAGGTTGAGTATTGGCGGAATAAAGAGTGATCAGGAAGTGTCTGTCAGGTTTGTTAAAACGAATTAATTGTTGCAGGCAGTGTACAAGCGTAACGGAGCGATTTTGAGCAACACGAAATTGCCGCTTCTCGGCTAACGCCCGTTGATTTTAGCTTTGATTCGCGCGATTTCGGCGGGTTCGGAGGAAAGGGTTAAAGCCTTTTGCCACGCGGTGCGGGCTTGTTGGGCTTTTCCCTGCTTTTGATAGAGATCACCGAGGTGTTCGTGAATGGTGGAAGAGGTTTGGCTGCGGCGGGCGGCGTCGGAGAGATATTTTTCCGCTTCTTCGAGGCGACCGAGTTTGAAGTAAGCCCAACCGAGGCTATCAAGATAAGAAGAGTTCGTCGGGTCTTGACGCACGGCGCGTTCGATCATCTCCAACGCTTCGGTGAGGCGTTCGTTGCGTTCGACGAGAAAGTAGCCGAGATTGTTAAGCGCCGTGGCGTCGTTCGGTGAACTGCTAAGCACGCGCCGCAAAGATTCTTCGGCTCCCTTCGGGTCGCCCGCGCGTTCCTGCGCGGAGGCAAGCGCGGTTAACGCCTGATTAACAAATTCCGGCTGTTCGGCGGGAGCTAACTGTAAGGCTTTGCGCGCCGCTTCGACCGCCTCGCGCCCGCGCCCGGCTTGCATGTAAATGCTTGAGATGTAGAGATACTGATTGTAATCGGCGGGCGTGTTTGTGAGGCGCGCGCGTAAAAGCGCGACGCCTTCATCAACGCGACCGAGTTCGCCGAGCGTGAGCGCTTCGAGAAGCATAAAGCTCGATTCTTCAGGGTGTCGCTGCCTCGCAGTTTGGATTGCTTGCAAAGCTTCACGCCGCTTGCCTTGTTCACGCAGCAGTGTGATCAATTGAAAATCGGCCGACGCATCGTCGTCGCCAAGCAGACGCCGCATCCGCTCGATGGTGGCGAGCGCATCGTCTGTGCGTCCAGCCGCTTTTTGCGCGGCGATGATGCGCTCCAAAACGCCCGCCGCAAACTCTTTATCTTCATCCGACTTGAGCGGCGCGTTTGCTATCCCGCGCGCTTTCAACATCTCTTCATAGATGGCGACGACGCTCGCCACTTCGCCGCTTCCGGCGGCGGTCGTTAATGCCTGCGCAAGCAATTGCGCGTATTCACGATTATCAGCGTCGAGCGCAACGGCACGACGAAAGGCGGCGATAGCTTCCGTCGCGCGATTCTCGCCTAACAGCACTTCGCCCAGCCGCGCGTTTGCGGTGGCCGGTGAAAGTTCACCTTTTTGCGTAAAGAATGTGTAGAAACGAGGCTCAAGCGGCGGTGGTTCGGGCGCGGTAGCCCAGCGCGTGAAGGCTTCGATGGCTTCGCGGTTGCGATTTGTTCCTGCGTAAAGCTCTCCGAGCAATGCCCATGCCTCCGCGTCAGACGAAAACAGGCGCAGCACTTCACGCAATTCTGTGATCGCGCGATCAGCCGCCGCGCGTTCGATCCGGCCGTCGCGCGAGCGGCTCTTGAGCGTCAGAACGCGCGAGAGCACGCGATGTGCTCCAAAGTTGTCTTTGTTGAGGCGCGCGGCAACAGAAGCTTCGCGTTCGGCTCTTTCTTGATCGTTAAGAAAGAAAAACGCGATCTCTGCGAGCGCCGTATGCGGTTCGGCAAAAGTCGGATCGAATTGGGCGGCTTGCTCGAAAGCGTCTTGCGCGGCGCGAACAGACGTTTCGTCCGAGCTTCCGCGTCGGGCAGCATTCAGATAGCGCTGGCCTTCAAGCAGCTTCGCGTAAGCCTGCGCACGGCGTTCGCGCGTCGCATCCTGCAAAATGAAAGAAGAGTTATTTGCGTTAACCCGCGCCGAAGTCAGTTTCTGCGCGCTCTGTTGTTCAGAGATGAGGGCAGCAGCGTTTTGCCGAGCGCGCGCTGTGTGAACGATTACTAAGCAGAAGCAGACGACAACTGCAAATGTTATCGGGCGGGCGGAGCGAGAACGACATAGCTTCATGCGGTTTCTCCATTTGCGGGGGAGAAGTTTTCCGCGCCCGCTGGTTGTAGTTCTTCGACGGTGCGTTGCCATGCCGCGCGGCGCGGGTAGCAGTAGAGCAGAACGGCGATAGCGATCACGCCCGCGTAATTCATGTCCGTCGGCTCACCCATTAGATACGCGCTCATAAAACCCATCAAGGCAATTAGGCCGCCGAGCAGTGCGACCATGATCGTTGTTCGCTGCAAAGCGGCGAGCAATCCGTCCACCCCGCGCAAACCTGCGATGGCTTGCAGGCGCACGGGTGAGAATTTGGTGCGACGATAGGCAACCGCGCCGAGACCGAAAACGAGAATAGCGATCCACAAACCGTAGGCAAGCGCCGGGTCTTTCACTCTGGGGTAAGCAAACGCCGCGCGCCCTAAATTCACGATAGCTAACAGCAGGAGCGTTAAAACGAAAACTCCGACCACCGCCGTTGAAGCCGCGCGGTGTCGTTTGATCAATAGCTCGGAAGGAACTTCGTTTTCTTGTGCCATGCTGCGACCATTTGAAGGAGTCATGTGTAAGTAAATCGCAAAACTTTTTCAAAGGAATACGTTGCGGATTCTAGCACCCGCTTTATACAACGGGCAAACGTGAGGCCTTAATATCCTTCGAGGTAAGATGAACTTTTCATTCATCTTACCTCGAAGGACTTGCTCGCCTTGTCGCTTACGGTCGCGTGCCGCTCACCGGCGGCGTATTTGTCGGCGGTGTTGTTGACGGAGTGTTTGTTGCAGGCGGCGTGGCGGTCGGCGGAGGCGTCGCTGCGCCGGGAGCAGCCTGCGGCGCGGTGTTGCTACCGGCGGGCGGCCCCGGCTGCGTCGGCTGAATCGTCACGCGGTTAGTGCTATTCGTATTAGCATTGTTCGTCGCGGGCGTTGTACTTGTGGAACGCTGTGCGGGTGCCGCGGGTGCGACGTTGCGTGCTGGCGCACGACGTTGCACGGGAGCGTTCG
>JACDAW010000470.1 GCA_013695245.1 Pyrinomonadaceae bacterium
GATACACGCTCTTTGTGTCACTCATCGTCGGCGTCGCGTCCGGTCTTGCGCCCGCGCTGCAATCATCGAAAACTAATTTGACTGTTTCGTTGAAGGACGAAGGCTCCGCTTTAGGAGAAGGCATAAGCCAACCAAAACTTCGCAACGCGCTCGTCGTCGCACAAATCGCCGTGTGCCTAATGCTCCTTATCAGCGCCGGACTGCTCATCAGAAGCTTGAGAAAGTTAGAGACGATTGATACCGGACTTGAAACGAAGAATGTTTTCACCGTCGCCGTCGGCTTGCGCGGGCAAGCGAAGGACAATCGCAAGGAAGCGGAACTTCGTCGCCAACTCGCCGAGCGCCTTCAAGAGTTGCCGGGCGTGAAGTCCGTAAGCGAGGTTTACAGACAGCCGCTGATGGGGATGCCGCCAACGACGACGGTTATGATTCCCGGACGTGAGACGCCGGAGGAGCGACCGCTCAGAGCCGACTACAATTTCGTTTCGCCGGGTTACTTCGAGACGCTCGGCATCTCGCTTGTGCGCGGTCGCGCTTTCACCGAAGAAGAAGTTCTGACGGGAGCGCAGGTCGTCGTCATCAGCGAAGCAACCGCGCGCCGCTTCTTTCCCGGCGAAGACCCGCTCGGCAAGCGCATCGTGGTCGGCGCAACATCAACAAGCAATGCTGTGAACAAAGAATCGTTTTCATCATCGAGCGAAGTCATCGGCATCGCGCACGACACGCGCAGCGGGTGGGTGTGGCGTGCAGATGAAACTTATCTCTATCTTCCTCACTCTTCAACGCCAAGCGGGAATCCACTGCCGATGTATCTTGTCGTTCGCGCCGAAGGCGATTTGAAGGCAGTGATGGCGGCAGTGCGCCGCGAAGCTGAAGCTCTCAATCCGAATTTGTCGGTTTCTCTTAGAGAGGTGGAAGATTCTTTAGATTTTCAGATGGCTCCCTTTCGCGGGATCGCGTTGCTTGCCACAGCGCTCGGTTTGATGGCATTGCTCTTGGCTTCCGTCGGGCTATACGGCGTGATGGCTTACGTGGTGAGTCGGCGGACGCGCGAGATCGGCATCCGCATGGCGCTCGGCGCAGAGCCGGGTGATGTGCGCAAGTTGATTCTCGGACAAGGTCTGCGACTGATCATCGTCGGCGTCGTTTTAGGAATCGTGGGCGGGGCTATCATCGCCCGTCTTCTTGCCGCCGCTTTGATTGAACTCAGCCCGCTCGATCCGTTGACGTATGGAAGCATCTCACTTTTTCTAACGGTAGTGGCAATGCTGGCGACATATATTCCCGCCAGACGCGCGACGAAAGTCGATCCGATGGTGGCGCTCAGATACGAGTAAGCGACGCTCGTAAACTTCTCGTGTTGATTTTTCGAGCGCGCCCTGCGTATGCTCATCTCGCAGGCGCGAGGGAGTTATAACGAGCGCCACGTTTTAATGCGCCGCGCGTGCGCGCCCATCTCCGTCCAAATCTATGCCGCGATTTTTAATTGCCGACGATCAACCCGACGTGCTCGAAGCGTTGCGCTTGCTTCTTAAAGGAGAAGGCTTTCACGCCGAATCCGCGCAGTCTCCGGCGGAGGTGCTCGACCGCCTCGCGCGCTCAGATTTCGATTGCGCGCTCATTGATCTCAACTACGCGCGCGACACAACCTCAGGTCAGGAAGGCTTAGATTTGCTTTCCCGCATCCGTGAACTTGACGATAAGCTTCCCGTCGTGGTGATGACGGCGTGGGGAAGTTTAGATGTGGCGGTCGAGGCGATGCGGCGCGGGGCGCGCGATTTCGTGCAGAAACCTTGGGACAACGCACGTCTGCTTTCCATATTGCGCACGCAGACGGAACTCGCCAATGCCCTGCGCAAAGGCGAGCGACTGGAAGCTGAAAATCAACTGCTGCGGCGCAATGTCGAGACGCGCCCGTTGATGATCGCCGAGTCGCAGGCGATGCAGCCCGTGATGGATATTATCAGTGCGGTCGGGCCTTCGCACGCGAACGTTTTGATCACGGGCGAGAACGGCACGGGCAAAGAAGTTGTCGCGCGCACGCTTCACGCTTTGTCAACAAGAAGCGCGAAACCGCTCGTCACCGTCAACGCGGGCGCGCTCTCGGAAGGTGTATTTGAAAGCGAACTGTTCGGGCACACGAAGGGCGCGTTTACAGATGCAAAGCAGGATCGAGTCGGGCGTTTTGAGCTTGCGGATGGCGGCACGCTCTTTTTAGATGAGATCGCCAATGTGCCGTTGAACTTGCAGACGAAGTTGCTGCGCGTGCTTGAGACGGGCGAGTTTGAACGTGTCGGATCGTCTAAAACGCGGCGCGTTGACGCGCGCGTGTTCTCGGCGACGAACGCCGATCTGCACAAGGAGGTTGCCGAAGGGCGTTTCCGCCAAGATTTATTCTTTCGTCTTAACACGGTGGAGATTCGCCTGCCGCCGTTGCACGAGCGCAACGAGGACATTCCCGTTTTAGCCGCGCATTTTCTTCGCAGCCACGCGGCGCGTTATCGCAAAGATTTGATGAGCTTTGACACTTCGGCTCATGAAGCGTTGCAAACGTATTCGTGGCCGGGCAATGTGCGAGAACTCGATCACGCCGTCGAACGCGCGCTGTTGATGGCGCGCGGTGAACAAATCACAGGAGTTGATCTCGGCTTGCAGCGCGCAAGCGGCGAACGGGATGCGCGCCGTTTGGAAGACATGAGCTTGGAGGAAGTCGAGAGCTTCCTCATTCGTAAAGCCCTCGCGCGCTACGGCGGCAACGTCAATCAAGCGGCTGACGCTTTAGGATTAAGTCGCAGCGCGCTCTACCGCCGCCTGCAAAAATATGGCCTCTGAAAGTCCAGCGCGAACCGGTAATGCTGTCGCTGCTGCTGAAGCAGCTTTGAGCCGCGCGCGCGGGAAAACTCAAGAAGGACAAGTTGAAAGTAAAGACCGCGCCGCTTCCAGCGTCCGGTATGAACAAGAGATTGCAGCGCACGGGAAGCGAATAAACTTTGAACGCCGCGTGCTGCTGATGGCGCTGTTGGCCGGTGTGCCCGGCACAGTAATATCTGTCGCCTTGTTGTGGTGGGGCGATTACAGCGCGAAGGTGCTGTGGACGCTGTTGATGCTTATCCTCTGCTGGTGGCTCGGCTTCGTGTTTGCGCTGCAAAGAAGAATCGTGCAGCCGCTTCAAACTCTCTCCAACTTACTCGCCGCGCTTCACGAAGGCGATTACTCGATACGCGCGCGCGGCGCGACGCGCGGCGATGCGCTCGGCGATGTGCTCGCAGAAGTTAATGACTTCGGCGCGCTCTTGCGCGAACAGCGGCTCGGCGCGATGGAGGCGACCGCGCTCTTGCGCAC
>JACDAW010000479.1 GCA_013695245.1 Pyrinomonadaceae bacterium
AGATTCGACTCGCTCTCATTACGCACATCCCGAACTTGAAGCCGCGCGGACTCACTCTCGATCTCTTCGTTAACAATAGCCGCGCGTGCTCCTTTACTTTCTTTCGCTACGGCTGGCTGGAACTGGAGGTTACAATTCCGCCCTCCGCGCACAATGCGGATAATCTTTACGAACTTGAGATACGCGCCGACCGGACGTGGGCTGCAACCGATGACGATTCCGGCGTGGTGAATAATCGTCGCTACTCCATCGCCGTCTGCAACCTTGAAGTTATTATGGAAAAGGAAGGAACAGTAATCAGCGGACAATGGTCAGAATAAAAACGTCCTTCTATTCCGACCGCTAATTACTGAGCGCTGTTTTTTCGCATGTCCATTCGCAACATCCTGATTTGCACCGCGCAAGTGCCGTTTACGACGGGCGGCGGCGAATTGCTCATTGATCATCTGCATCATGCTCTGGAAGAAGCGGGTTATAACGCTGAGGTGGTAGCGCTTCCCTTTAAATGGTATCCGCCTGCGGAGATCATGCGCGGCACTTTTGCGTGGCGGATGCTTGATTTAAGTGAAGCTAACGGGAAACCGGTTGATTTGATCATCGGGATGAAATTTCCCGCCTACACCGTTGCTCATCCGAATAAAGTTTTATGGATCATGCACCAACATCGCGCCGCGTATAATCTTTTCGGCACTCCGTTTGACGATCTCTCAACTTACCCGGAGGGGCCGCGCGTGCGCGAATTCATTCGACATTGCGATAGACGCTTTATCCCGGAGGCGAAAAGGGTTTTTACTATTGGAGGGGCGGTGACGGAGCGACTGCGTCGCTACAACGAAATTGAAAGCACGCCGCTTTACCATCCGCCGCCGCGCGCCGGACAGCTTCGCGCGGGCGAATGGGGCGATTACGTTTTTTATCCAAGCCGCTTGGAGCGGCAGAAACGTCAGGAGCTTTTGATTGAAGCGATCAGTTTGTGCCGCACTCCGGTGCGTGCGATCTTTGCGGGCAGCGCGGCGAACAGGCGGCACTATGAAGACTTGATCAAGGAGCATAAAGTGGAGCAGCGTGTGGAGTTGCGCGGGTTCGTCGAGGAACGGGAAATGATCGAGCTTTACGCTGGCGCGCTTGCGGTTTGCTTTCTGCCGTTCGACGAAGATTACGGATACGTGACGCTCGAAGCGATGCTGGCGGCGCGTCCTGTTGTCACGACGATGGACGCGGGCGGGGCGCGTGAGTTCGTCGAACACGAAGCGACAGGCTTCGTCGTCGAGCCGCAACCGCAGCAGATCGCCTCCGCGCTTGATGAACTTTATCGTGACCGGAGACGAGCGCAAAAATTAGGAATGCGCGGGCAAGAAAAGATTCATGCAATGAATCTTTCGTGGCGGCATGTGGTTGAAAGTTTGATTATGGCTGCTGACGGATGATGTTTTAAGAGGCGAGAGATTGTTCCGACTTCCCTAGTTCTTACGATCCGTTTCAAAGATGCAAAGCTCGACTCCGCGCGTCTCGACGCAAGATTTAAAAAGCGGGACGCAATTCCGACGTAACCTCTTGCTCACCGCGTGTATTGCGCTTGCCTTTCTCTTTTACACGGCGAACCTACGCACAAACCCGCCCGGATTCTTCCTCGATGAATCGTCAATCGCCTACAACGCCTATCTGATCGCGCAAACCGGCGCTGATGAACATGGTGTTAGCTTTCCCCTCTATTTTCGCGCTTTCGGCGAATACAAGAATCCGGCTTACATCTATCTGCTTGCCATTGTTTTCAAAATTTTCGGGCCCAGTATTTTGCTCGCGCGCCTCACAAGCGCCGTGCTCGGTTTCTGTGCTGCGCTCCTGCTCGGACGCCTCGCGTGGCTGATAAGCAAACGATTATATATTGGCATCTTTATCGGCGCAGTAGCGATGTTCGGGCCGTGGCTGTTCGAGATTGGACGATTAGTTTTTGAAGTTTCGCTGTTTCCCTTCGCGCTCGCGCTCTTCCTGCTATGGCTTAACCGCGCGCACGACAAAGGAGATTGGTCAACGCTCTTGAATCTGCGTCTCGCGTTTGCTCTTGGCCTAATAACTTACACTTACTCAATCGGTCGCCTCTTCGCACCACTGCTCGCCTTCGGACTCATTCTTTTCATTACGCGACGCAACATTAGCGGAATCTTCAGAACGTGGGCACTCTATCTGCTAACGCTGCTGCCGTTGCTTGTCTTTAACTTGCGTCATCCCGGCGCGCTGATCGCCAGATTTCACGACTTGAGTTACATCAAGCCGCAGAGCACGCTCTTTGAGATAGTCTTCAATTTCATCACGCACTATATCAACAACTGGAGTTTGCGCAGTCTGCTCATCACCGGCGACGTAAACGCGCGGCATCACATATCCGGTACAGGCAGCATACTTCTCTCTGTCTTTATTTTATTCGTTATCGGTTTAATCGTTGTGGTAAGCCTTTATCGCAGCGATGCGTGGTGGCGCTATGTCGTGTATGGCTTGCTCGTCTCAGTCGTTCCCGCTTCGCTCACGGTCGATCAATTTCACACTTTGCGCCTGACAGCTTTTCCAATCTTCATGCTTCTGCTTAACGCACCGGCGTTGACGTGGTTAATGGCTGAAGAGCGCGGAAGTTTACAACGAAAGACTCTCATCGCTTTGAGCGCGCTCGCGTTTATTCAAACGGCAATCTTTCAATATCATTTCCACCGGGAAGGCCCGCAACGGTTTAATTATTTTGAAGCGCAATACGTCGAAGTATTCGGCGCAGCCATTGCCACACCGCAGCGGCCGATTTACCTCTACGACGAGCCGCCGCTACTCGGTTACATTCACGCTTACTGGTACGCCGCGCTGCGCGGCGTGAGCGCATCAGAGTTTGTTCATTTACCATCTGATGGAAAGCAACCGCCGCCGCCGGGCGCGCTCGTTATCAGCACCTTCGCGCCGTGCGCTGATTGCCGCATCATCCTGCGACGCGCAGATTACACAACTTACATTCAGCCTTAGTGACGGCGCTACCCTTGCTCGGTCTCGGACGGCTGGCTGCTTTCGCGTGTCAATTTCGGTTGGGGAATTTTATCGAAGGATGATCGCAGATCGCAAAACAGGTTGAAGCGCAGAGCGTACCAGAGAGCTTTAAGTCCGTCGGCGAATCCGATCTTTTTACCTTCATCATAAGTTCTGCCGTAATAACTGATCGGCACTTCGTAAATCGCGCAACCGAGTTTCGCCACCTTCGCCGTCGCTTCGATCTCAAACCCGAACCCGTTTGAAGAGATTCGCATGTTGCGGATAATCTCGCCGCGAAACGCTTTGTAGCCGGTTTCGACATCGGTCATGTTCAAGTTCGTAAGCGAATTTGAAAGGAGCGTCAAGACCTTGTTGCCGAAGAAGTGGTAGAAATAGAGCACGCGCGTGGCTTTGCGCACGAGGAAGCGCGAGCCATAAACCACATCGGCGTGACCATCCAAGATCGGTTTGATGACGTGCGCGATCCCAGACGGATCGTATTCGAGATCGGCGTCTTGTACGATCACCACGTCGCCCCGCGTCATCGCAAAGCCGGTTTTGAGCGCGCCCGTCTTGCCCGTGTTCTTCGCGTGACGCGCAAGTCGCACGTTGTTGTGAATCACAGCTAGTGCCTGCGCGACTTCGCTTGTGCGATCCGTCGAAGCATCATCTACGATAATTATTTCGAGTAGAGAAGGCACAAACTCGATCACCTTGCCGACGACGGCAGCAAGCGTCTCTCCCTCGTTGAAAACGGGAATCACGATTGATAGAAAAGCTTCTTTATCTTCCACGCGGCAAGCTCATCCGGTTTTTCGCGTTGTATTCATCTGAGTTAATGAAAGCCTGTTGAATTTCGGCGTAGTTGTGGTTGCGGTTTAACACGGTCAACCAGAAATCAAGCCCGCGCAAATCTCCGTCGGGCGGATCGTCCGGGTTGCGCTGAAGGTAACCGAAATACATCATGCTGACAAACGCCCGGTTAAACTCTTGGAAATAGAAAATGTTGTTCTCAACCATCTTCAGCAATGCGCTCTCCCGCCCCGCTGAATTATTATTTAGCTCGGCAATCAATTTTGCGCGCTCCATCTCGCCCGGCGGCGTCTCCATATTGGCGAACAAAGCGTCCACATACTGCTCGTTCGTTTTTCCATCGTAGAGATTTTTAGCGGGCACGTTAGCCATCCACGTCTCGACGTATGCGCGATTGATCTCTTGCTTTTCTTGTTCCGAAGTTGCGCCCGCCAGCATCTGCTGCAATGTTTTCAAGTCAGTTAAAAACTCATTTAAGCGCGGCAGCCGCCCGTAATAAGCTCTGTGAAGGCGATAGATGAAGTAACCGTTCTGCTGTAAATTCTGTGGCAGGAGAGCGGCGGCTGTCTCCAGCGTCCGCGTCAACTCGCGTATGGAGGCGGGAGCGGGCATCTGGGTCTCACTCACGGCTTGCGGTTCGGTTTTCGTGACAGCGTAGAGGTCGTCCTCTTCGCCGAAACGCCGCACGAAGCGCAAACGTCCCGCCGCGGCCGCCTCGTTTAAAAACGCATCAAAGGACAGCCGACTTGCGGGCAGAAGCGACGCGTTGTGGACGACAAGATAGGAAGCGGGAATCTCTTCGAGTAGATCAAGGAGACGATTGGGGATTGGCTGCATTTGGCTTAGAGACTCGATCTCACGTGCTATCGGCGGAATAAAACTCGAAGTCGCCGTGACTATCGGACGTGCGTGATCGGCGGCGCGCAGCATATAGCGATATGCCAGCACCGTGCCGCCCCCGATGGGGACTTCAACAATGCCGCCGCGCATCGGCGTCTCGCGCAGACGCAGCGTGATCGCATCCGGGTCAGCTTCGCCGCGCACGAGCGCGAGCGGCGCGACTCTTTGTTCAAAGAGAAACGCCATTGCGATGAGCGCGTAGATCGGCCATGTGCGAAAGCCCGGACGATGCCGCGCGACGAGGCGAGCAAGATGCATCGCCCCGACGCCCGCCAAGATCGCAAGTCCGACGTAACAGATCATCGCCCACCGCGCTGGCGCTCTCATGCTCCGAAAAAGCGGCACGAAATCGTAAAGCGTTCGATGAAAGAAGAAGTTCATGCCGAACGAACCGCAGAATCCTATGATTGCCCAGATCGCTCCCATCCAAACTGC
>JACDAW010000497.1 GCA_013695245.1 Pyrinomonadaceae bacterium
AGATTCCACCCCGGCACCCACGAACGCACGCCGTAAAGCTCAACTACGCGCCCTTCGGTGTCTGAGAGCAGACGAAGCGGCAGTTTATGATTCTCGCCGAAACTACGGTGAGATTCCTCTGTGTCCATCGAAATGCCGACGACCGCCGCCCCCGTCTTCTCAAACTCTCGCCAGCGTTCGCGGATTACGCACATCTGCCGCGTGCACGTCATCGTTTCATCGCCCGGATAAAAGAACAACACGACCACGCGCCCGCGATTGTCAGATAAACGCCACTCAGCCCCACGTCCGTCACGCAAAGCGAAATCAGGAGCGCGATTGCCGATAAAAGCCCCCTCAACGACGGCGACACGGCTCACGTCGCCTCACCTCGCTTTAGCACGTAACGCTCGAACGCCGCATACGTCCACGGCATCCGCTCTTTGAAAATGCGATTCATCGCTTCGGCGTAATCCCTGATCTCGCTCTGCGCCCCCGCGCCCGTCCGCAGACGCACAAAGTTCATCAAACTCCGCGCGTTGTAAGCGACATAGAATTGCGTGTACATCCCGACCGGAAGCACAATACGCGCCATCTCGCGCGCCACGCCCATCTCCAGCAGGTGACGGTATCTTTCGTAAGCCTCTGTATAAGCCGTTTCAATAAGCGCCCGCCCGCGCTCATTCTCCTCAGCCGTAAATGCTCCCGCGAAACTCGCCTGCTTGTTCTTCGCATCCTGCGCGCGCATCACGTCAGGAATGTAGAATTCGTCTTTGACTTCCACATATCTATAACTAATCTCGTTGTAACTGTTATGAACGACGAAGCCGTCCGCAATAAAGTTGTGAAAGGGGCCTGTCACCTCCAGATCATACGTCATCTCTTCGCCTACATACTCGATGCGTGCGACGGGTGAGAAAGTGCGCAGCAAACGCGCGGGGGCTGGTTTAGGTTTGCTTTCAGGATAAGATTGCGGCTGATGATTTTTACAAAAAGCGTGGAGAGATTCGCTTTGTTCGTTTGAGCGCGCGCCGCTTCGAGCCGTGCGGATGTTGTTAAGCGCAAGCGTTGTTAAAGCTTTTCGTTTGAAGCTTCGGCGTTGTCCGCGCTGCACCGCTCCGGCGAGTTGCGCCCGTTCGCGCGCACTGTATTGAAGCTTAAATTCACTTAGATACTTACGAATTGTGTGATACGACGCTCCGGCTTGAAGGGCGATCTCCGTGACGCTTAATCCTTCACGGCGGCGTGCGCTTAACCAATCGGCATCGCGGTATTTTTCAATACCGTTGACGGAGAACGCCGGAGCGTCGCCGTCCCAAGTAACGCTTCCCGTTTCGCTTCGGCGCAAATTCGTCGCATCCTTCAAGGTCAGCCAGCCGCGTTCGGTGAGACAACGATGCTCTTCCGTCATCTTAATCCGATAGCCATTCTGAAGCGTCACGCGATAGACATGCTTAACGCCGCTTTGCCAGATGTCAGCGATCTGCGTGTGCTCGATCTCTCCCGTCGCTTCGTTGCACATGCGCAACTTCATGTGTCGCAAACGCTCTTTCATCGGCGCGCGCGCAACAAAGCTGCTTTCGGCATACTCGCGCCAATCCTCCCCGCGCACATAAAGGCTCGCTTCTTTTTTACTACGGGGCGCAACGCGCGTCGCCTTAAGCGCGCCCCGACGAATTAAGTTTCTCAAATCTTCCGCCCGACGTTCGACGAGGCGGGCGAGTTCCGGCACGCTGTACGATTCATCTGCCTTCACTTCATCGAGATGAAGCGGCTTGCGCTTTCCAACAACGTGCACGCTGCCTTCATGCCAAAGTTCGTACAGCTTTTTGAGGTTCGCTTTATGCAACTGCCTGCCGCCGCGCGCCGTTGCCGATGGCAAATCGAAATAAAGCCGTGTTTCACCCGAAAGGCATCCGACTCTGTGCCTGAACCATTGCCTTGCCACGAAGATTGGGGCTTTAACGTGAAACTTAAACACGGACATCTCGAACGGCGTGCCGTGTTCGTGCTTCATCAGGTAATCGATCAGTTTGCGGTCGCGCTCGTCGCCCTTCGTTTCCTGTCCGAAGGAGACACGCGCGCCTTGCACAACGGCTAAATCGCCGCCCATGAAGTCAACGAGACGGACGAAGCCGGAATCGAGCACAGGGATTGGCTCGGATGGGAAAGTTTGTTCGCTCATAATTGGGTTGTAAGTTTACTCGAAGGCTCCAGCGGCGCGAAGCAATTTCTCGGCTTCCGTTTGTTTTCCTTCACGCGCGTAGGTCATTGCGGTTTTGCCTTCATGATCGCGCGCGTTTATGTTTGCGCCTGCTCTAAGCAACGCTTTAATCTTATCAAGGCGGCCATCAAAGGTAGCAAACATGAGCGCCGTGCGACCGTCTTTGTCCTGCGCGTTTGCGTCCGCTCCAGCAGCGAGCAGCAACTTTACAACAGAAACATCGTCGCCGAGCATCGCGTACATAAGCGGCGTCACGCCGAAGTCGCTTCGAGCGTTCGCGTCTGCGCCCGCTCTGAGAAGAATTTTAACGATTCTCTCATTGTGCATACCGAGCATCAACGCCGTTTCGCCATACTCGTTGCGGACGTTAGCTTTAATGCCTCGTCGCAGCATACCTTTGACTTCGGACGTTTCTTCTGACTCAACTGCTTCGATGAAACTTTGCACTTGTTCATCAGCGTCTGGTTTCTCTTCGCGCTCGTCATAATGGTAAATCCACTGCTGGACAGGTGAGATTCCTACGACTTCACCTATCAAAGCTCCAACCTCTAAAGTTGCATCAACGCGACGTTGTTCAACATCTTGCAAGCTGATTCTTTCAAGCGTGAAATCTTTGAATCCGGGAGATTGGACTTTCAATGTGTAGTCGCCGCCTTCCAGCGACTCAAAGCGGTATGCGCCTTCGTCGCTAGAAGCCGTTGTTTGAACGCTACTTGTTCCGGTGTTGCTAAGAGTAATCTTAGCTCCCGGAATGACGGCTCCGTTCGGGTCGAACGCTGTTCCGACGAGCGAAGCGCTTCCGGCCATTTGATTCGGCTGCGTCTCTTGCGCCTTAACGGAAAGACTGACGGAATTCGGTTGCGGTCGAAGGTTTTGTGCAGGCGTTTGAAGCGCGGCGTTAGAGACGCTGAGTGCGGCGGTGAAGGCGCTGGCGGCGAGGCGCGAGGCGCGCTCTTTAGTTCGGCGCTGTTTCGATAAGGGCGTTGCGGTCAGAACCTTTTTGTGTGTCGTTTGACGGTAGCGCACGCAGAGTCGTCCCTGCGACTTAACGACAAGTTCTTCGGCTCGTTGCCTCGTTATCCCAGACAGATTGTGGACGTGAAGGTTGCAGTGTTGACAGAAGCGGACTTCGTCGTTGCCCGTCATCGAATCCCAATCGGCGGAGCAGGGCGAGGCGATGCGCACACGGTCAAGAAGGCTGGGGGATTTGCTCATGGCTTTAACCTCTTTTTAGAAATCTTACCGAGTGCTCTTCCGATGCGTGGCGGGCGGGACATGGCTGCCTAGCAGCTACTCAAAATCTCGTATGTCTTTAAACGGCGTGTTGCGGTCGTTGAAATCCGGGCGGTAGTAGTGCGCCGCTCCGTCGTATTCTTGCATCCAGCCTTCTTCCATGCCGAGTTCATCGAGGGCGGAGAGGGCGCGGAAGTATTCGGATTCGGTGATGCGGCGCGAAAGCAAAGTATAACGCTCGTCAGTTGCGGCGCGGTTCGTCGCGTAGTATTGCGCCATCATCGAGACGGCAACGCGCGGACTCAACGTGTCTCTGATCCACTCCAAAGATTCGTGCACGTTTGCTAAATCGTTTGGCAGAACGAGCAGGCGAATGACAAGGCCGCGCTGTAGTAATCC
>JACDAW010000512.1 GCA_013695245.1 Pyrinomonadaceae bacterium
TTCGCCGCCGGCCGTGCCGCTTCTTCTTGAGACTCGTTAGTGGGTGCGGCGGTCTGCACGCTTTCAACAGTCGGCAGAGACTCGGTCTGAGGCTTCGTCTTTCGCTCGTGCGTGTTAGCTTCGCTCACTACCGGCTGAGTGGTCGTAGGACGTTCGGGAGTGGTTAAAACGCTGGGCGTGGCGCTCTGTCCCGCGCGCTGCTCATTGTCGTTCTGTGTTGGAAGCACTGCTGGCGGATAAGTGGTCTGCGTGCTGGCACTCGGTGCAGGCGAATTCATCGGCGCACTCCCTGTCGTTCTTCGCACGAGGCTCGAACCTTGTGTGAACGCATAAGTTAATGCTGCGCAAAATGAGAACACGACGAACCAAGTGAACGCCAGAAGCCAGACATTACTTCGGGACGGTGGCGCGGCGCGCCGCCGCACGACTGGAACAGTGTAAGGGATCGCGCTCGCCGCAACTTTCGGAGGAAAACTAGGAGAGATGATCGTCGTTTCATCATCGTCAAGCGACTCAACATCAGAAGAGACTTGAGCATCCGACCACAAATTAAGCTCAATCGGATCGTCAACCTGCGCGGAGAGCATGGGCGGAGCGGAAGCAGCCGCTTCACCGAGATCAAGCACATCATCCGAATTCTCTGACAGCAGCGATTCGGTTATTTGAATCGGCTTATCTCTAATCTGTTCCGGGTTCGTTGTCGCCGCAATAATCTCGGCGCTTAAGCTCGCTACCGGGACTTCGGCTTTGCCGAGCGATGCGTTTTTTAGAAACTCAAACGTCTCCGTGTAACCTCTTGATAACGCCCAATCCAGAGCGGTCGAACCCAGTTGATCTCTCGCCTTCAAATCCGCGCCTTTTTCAAGCAGAGCGGCGGCCGTTTCGGTGTGACCGAAGAACGCGGCGAGAATTAAAGCCGTCATACCGTCGCTTCTCGCCGCATTGATGTCAGCGCCGTTAGCAATCAGGAGACGAACGGTCTCAACATGATTATTCGACGCGGCGCGGATCAGAGCCGTCGTGCCGTTGCTCGGACGCGCGTTGACGTTAACGCCGCTTTTAAGCAACTTATCAACGACATCTGTCGCGCCCGTCTCAGCCGCTTCGATCAACGATTGCGTGTCCATACTTCAGATCACCTTACTCCTTGGCCGCCAACAACACTCGAATAAACGATTCACCCCAAACAAAAAAGTTAACGATAAACTTCTATGCGGTCGCCGCCCTGCAAACGCGGGTCGGGGATTTTGCCAGACATGATGTCCACCAATTTATACTTGAGCGCGTTCAAACGCCCGTCCGCGCCTTGCCGCGCGATCTCAACGACCGTCTTTCCCGCTCGCAAATAGCCGCCAGCGGCAAGCACTGCCTGCGTTAGCGTGATCCCGGCGTGAAATTCCTTTTGTCCCGGAACATCAATGTCGCCGCCGATGTAATAGAACTGCGGCGTCTGTGCCGTAACGTTAATCACATCGCCGGGACGAACAAGCGTATTTAGCCCCGCCGTGTCGGTAAGATCAATAACGGTGTTCTGTCCCGTAGTGTGTGAGTTGAGCACGACTTGCGCGGCTTCGGGGCGCGGCTGCGCGTCGGCGACGATGACGTAGAGCGGCACGGCTTCGCGCTGTAGAATCTTGCCGCCCGGATTTCCGACGAGACCGCTGACGAGCACCGTATGACTCGCGTAATCACGGACGCTGACGATCACCTGTGGGTTCGCTTGAATCGAGCGACGCTGCAATTCAGAAGTTAGGCGCGCGTCAATCTCGTCAGTCGTCAAACCGACGACGACAATGGAGTCGCCCGCCAGCGCATACTCTAACAATCCACCGGCCTGCACAGTGTAGAGCGTAGAACTGTTTGTTGGCGCGTTAAGCAACCGGATGTCTAAAACATCGCCGATGCCGACACGGTAAATGCTTGTGGGATCAACGGGTGTCGTGTTGTTCGTCGCAACCGACGCGCTCGGCGCAACCGTTTTCGGCGCAGGTGTCTCTGTTATCGAAGCGTTACGGGCGGGAGTCGGATCAGGCGCTTTTGGTAACGCGCCACCTGTTGAAGAGTTGCTTGTTGGTGAACTGCTCGGCGAAGCGTCGTTCGTTGCAGTGTTATTGTTGCTTGCAGTGCGTTGACTAGTCTGGGTGCTCGCGGGCGACGGGCGAACGGAATCTTCGCGCGATTCGCCATTGTTCTCGCGCGCCGCGCCGCTATTGTTTCGAGCGATCAGATTTGGTTGCGGCCCTCCGGCGGCTGGCGGCACGCTGCTAGCATAATCGGGTCGGAGTTGAACTGCCACTTTATATTCCGCCAGCGCCGCGCCGGGCCGCCCCAGTTTGGAATGAGCGTTGCCCAAGTTAAAGTGCGGTTCAGCCCAGTTCGGGAAAATGCGTATCGCATGTTCGTAAGCTTTGACGGCTTCAGCGTAAGCGCCGAGATTAAAATGCGCGAGGCCGAGATTGTTATAGGCTTCGCCATCTTTTTTGCTCGCGCGGATCGCTTGCTGATACTCACTGATCGCATCTGCCCACCGGCGCATGTTGGAATAGACATTACCAAGACTGAAATGAGCATCGTGGTCTTCTGGCGCGATCTTGAGCGCCTCTTTGAAAGCCACTATCGCTTCTTCATTTCGACCGGCGAGGGCGCTTCTAACTCCCCGGTTATAATGATCGGAGAAAGCGTTGTCGCCGCTGCGTCGGCGGTTGCGCTCGGCGCGGGCGCTCTCTTGACGATTGCCGCCCCCGTTATCTTTCGCGTCAATGTTTTCAACGAAGCCGCGTGCGATAAAGTTTACGCGCGCCTTGGCATCGGCGCGCGTGGCACCGTTGAGCGTCAGAAGAATCGCGCAACTGAATAAAAGCTTTTTCATAAATGCACTTAGCACCGTAAATCAGGGCGCGCTGCTGTGCGATTGTTAAGCGCGACAGTTTCCGATGAAGCCGTTGAGAGAAAGGGGAAGAGATAGCCTACGTTAAAGGCAGATTATACATCAACACCTTTCAAGACTAAAAGCAAGAAATGGCTTTAGCCTAACTCAAGCGTCTGCTCTGTCAATACGACAAATTGAAAACAAGGTCAAGCCTGTCGGCGACGGATGACTGCCGAACAACTGCCGGCTTGATTTCTCCCTCGTTCGTCCTTAGAATCGCGGCACGCTTTACAACTCGTCCCCCGCAATCCGCAACCGACCGTTGGCTAAGGAGGGATTATTATGGCAGACAGTCAAGGCAACACCGGAACGCAAGACGTTGAATACAATTTGATCAGCATCGCGTATCACGCGCTGCAGGGAGCTGAAACTTACGATCAGTACATTCAAGACGCCGAACAGAGCGGCAACCGCGACCTCGCGCAGTTTTTCCGCGACGTAAAGGATGAAAACAAACGGCGCGCGGATCGCGCCAAGCAACTGCTCGGTCAATCGCTCGGCAACCGCCAAAGCCAAGCCAGCGGCGGCGGCTCGCGCTAAATGATTTGCGCATTGAACACTGACTCCGAATCAATGTTCTCGACGAAAAGGGGTGCCTGCGCGACAAATGCGCAGGCGTCCTTTTTTACATGCGAAAGTATATTTCCAGTTCTTGAAGCGTTCCGGCACGCGGAACGAAATTGCTTTTATCAACCCTCGATGGCGTCAGCCTCGCTCGTTGCATCGCGCTCGTAGAGGCGCAAGGTAGCGACGTTGCGCCGCTCGACATCAGTTAAATTCGCTTCGCTGAAGCTAGGATCGGGTTTGTACCAATCAAAGCTTGCGAAGTAGTTTTGCAACCAAGCATCTTTAAACGTCATACCGCGCCGCGCGAGAATCTCATTGCGGAGTTTGCGCGCGTCTTCCAAAAACAACCCTTGTAAAGTCGCGCGCGAAAGCAACTTTGTGCTTAACTCTTCGTGCATCCGATTTTCGTAACGAAGAATCGTTTCAACGTTCGTCTTCTCTGTCGCCGTCAACTCCGGCTCGCGCACGCTCCCGTCATCGTTCATCGCCGCTTCATACCAATCTTGCTGGTAAAAATATTGCTGCAACCACTCGGTGCGAAATGTTCGCCCGCGACGCGCGTAAAACTCGTTGCGCAGCAGGCGCAATTCGTAAAGACTCAAACCGCGCAGCTTGTCTTCGGCGAGAATCGTGTTTTGAAAAAGCTCCATGTCGCCGGGCGAAAGCGCGACGCGACGTTGACGTTTCTGTGCCGCCGCAATCGTCCGCATGTTCGCGCGCTCAATCGCGGTGAGAGTTTTCGCATCGTAGCGGTCGCTCGCTCTGTACCAGTAGCGCTCTTCAAAATACTTTTGCAGCCAAGGCTCGTCAGCAAAACTTTTGCCGTGTAGCGCCTCGATCTCGGCGTGAAGAATACGCCACTCGGCTCCCGTGTGTTCGCCTAATTGCTTCGCGGTGATCGCCCGCGCACTGTAGAAACGAAGATCGCCGGGTTCGACAAATTCGTGCTTGCGCGCTTCCCCCTCACGGATGATGTCGAGATTACGTCGCTCCATCTGGTTAAGCATCGAATTTTGGAAGTTAGGATCGGGCTTGTACCACGGACGCTTGGCGAGATACTCGCGGATGTCGCGGTCTTTAAAGATGCGACCGTGACGCCCAAAGACAATTCCGCGCAACAGACGCAATTCCTCAAGCGGCACATTCCTAAGCTGCGTCTGATCAAGACGGCGGGCAGCGAAATCGAATCGCTCCCAACGCCGCATCCGCGCTTCGTCTTGCGCCGCCACAGATGAAAGAAACGCGCCCGCGATCACGCAAGCTAGTAAGATTTTGCGCCACACGGGGCGCAACATTTGTGACATCACACCAACTCCCCTCTTTAACGGAAGACGTTCGCGCGAGGTTGGAATTGCGAATACAAATTCAAGAAACGCAATTTTCGTAAACTGTTCTCAATACTTCGGCACGCTCGGATCAACATCATTCGACCAAGCCGTAATGCCGCCTTTCAAGTTGAGCAACTTCCCTTCATAGCCAGCTTTCTTCAAGGCTTCGATGGCGCGCGCGCTGCGCCCGCCAGCGTGACAGTGCAACACCGCGTCGCTCTGCGGATCGATCTCGTCCATCCGGGACATGACTTGGCCAACGGGGATCAAGGTTGAATTTGGAATACGCGCAATCTCAAATTCGTTCGGCTCGCGCACATCAATGATCTGCACGTTGTCGCCGCGATCTATTCTATCTTTAAGTTCTTTAGCTGTAATTTCATCCATCGTTTTCTCCTTCGTTTCAGCGCGCAGCAGCAGCAACATTGAGCGCTTGTTCTATGTCAGCGATAATATCCGCAACGTTTTCAATGCCGACGGAGATGCGCACCAGTCCGTCGCTGATTCCAAGTTGACGGCGGCGCTCAACGTCAAGGTCGCGGTGCGAAGCGGTCGCCGGATGCAGCACGCCCGTGAACACATCGCCGAGACTCGTCGAGCGCAAGCATAGTTGAAGGGCATCCATAAAGCGGAAAGCCGCCTCGCGCGTGTTCTCGCGTAGTTCGATGGAGACGAGCGCACCTCTTAACTCCACGCGCAATACGCGCTCCATCGTCTCCCTTTCGCTTTGCGGCGCGCTGCGTCCGGGATAATGAACGCGAGCAATGCGTCTGTGCGCGGCGAAGCGCTCGGCGAGATGAGCGGCGTTATTACATTGACGTTCCATGCGGAGCGCCAATGTTTTTAACCCGCGCATGATCTCATGCGCGTCCCAGACGCCGAGCACGCCGCCGATCAATTTCTTTGCGCCCGCCAGCGCGCTCAGCAGTTTGTTGTCCTGCGTAACAACTAATCCACCCGTTGCATCACCGTGCCCACTTAAATATTTCGTCGCGCTGTGCATTACGATGTCCGCGCCGAGCGTTAGGGGTTGGCAAAGATAGGGAGACGCAAACGTGTTATCAATAATTAAGCGCGCTCCGACTTCGTGCGCGATCTCGGCGCATTTATCAATCGCGCAAATCTTCAAGAGCGGATTCGAGATCGTTTCGGCGATCAGCACTTGCGGTCGAATGTCGCGCGCAAGTTCGCGCAAACAATCGAGATCGCTAAAGTCGGCCGCTGTCACGCGCACGCCGAAATTCTTGAAGAAGTTATGAAGCAAGGCGGTCGTCGCGCCGTAAAGTTGATCTGAAGCCAGCACACAAGCGCCGGACTTCAAACCTGATGCGATGAGCGCCGCATGAAGCGCCGCCATACCTGAAGCATAAGCGCACGCGCCCGTTCCCTCTTCCAAAATGCTCACGGCTTCTTCAAGCGCACCGACGGTTGGGTTGCCGAAGCGCGTGTAAACGTAACCCGCGCTTTCGCCGGAAAAGGCTCGATCCAATTCGCTCATCGAAGCGTAGGTGAAAGTTGTCGTCGCATAAAGCGGCGTTGCGACCGGGTCGCCGACGGGTTTTGCGCCCCGCTCGCCCGCGTGAACGAGCAGCGTTTCAATTGCGCGTTTTGGGTTTTTTGAATTCATATTCTCTTTAAGATTCGTCAGCTTACACTAAATATAGGCGCACGGCAGAAGAAGTTTCGACTTCGTTTACACCAAATAGTGCGAAGCCTCCACCTTCTTGCGCACATGGTTTATTACGCTCGCGCTGAGCGTCCGCTTATCGTAA
>JACDAW010000519.1 GCA_013695245.1 Pyrinomonadaceae bacterium
CTTCCTGAAGATTAACCCCTAACCTGATGAAATGCGCCATTGACCACGCGAGCGGCGTAGCAGACCCCGTGCCCTCACCGAACTTAAACTCGGCGCGCGGATTTTGACTTTGATCCCAAACCTGCTCAGGAATCATCAATCCGTCGTTTGCAAACCCCATCATCGCGTCGAGCCGACGGCGCGCGCTTTCACCTTCACCGCGCGCAATCTCATACTGCCCGCGTTCGCCCACAAGCAACGCCCATAATCTTCCTTTGCCCGTATATTTCCCGTCGAAGTTCCAAGGTCTTCCGTCGTCCATCTCGCCGTAGCCGTCGTGATTATAGCGATACCACGCCGCACCGTTCGGCGTTTCAACTTTAATTTGACTGTCAACGACTTGTAGTGATTTTGCGATCAGAGAATCGTCCGGTCGCTTGATGCCGAGCCGCACGAGTTCGAGAAAGCCTGCATCAACATATTCACGTTCGTCGAA
The DNA here is from genome assembly GCA_013695245.1 of Pyrinomonadaceae bacterium. Lineage (GTDB taxonomy): Bacteria > Acidobacteriota > Blastocatellia > Pyrinomonadales > Pyrinomonadaceae > JACCYN01. The sequence continues at coordinate 476 of JACDAW010000519.1, forward strand.
TGTGCCGCCGCCGTTTCCCGCATCCATCATCTGGCCGTCGTTCGGATTGTCGTTCTCCGTGATGCGAATGTAGTAGTTGCCGTCTCCGTGCTTGCCGGTCGTCGTCGCCGTCCAACGCTCGACGTTGCGCGCCCAATCGTCGGCCGCCGCGAGGTAGATGTTCGCCGAAACTTCGTCTGCGTTACGCTTTGCGATCTCTGCCGCGCAAACGAGTCCGGCGATCTCGGCGGCGATAGTCGAAGGCGAATAACCCGGCTTCTCTTCCCAACGCTCCTGCGACGTGCGCGGGCCGTGTTTGAGCAAGAAGTCTGCGGCCGGGCGCACGCGCTTCGTCCACGTTTCGTTGTCGGTTCTGCCTAGTTCGAGGGCGAGGATGAGCGGGTAAGCGACTTCGTCCATCTGAAGGCTTCCCCAAAAGGGGCGCCCGTCGAGCCACGAGTTTTGCGGAAAACTTCCGTCAGGCTTTTGCTGCACGGTAAAAAGATAATTGAGCGCGCGGTCAGCCGCACTCTTGTCGCCCATCGCATAAAACGCCGTCGCAACTTGATAAAGATCACGCGACCACACGAGATGATAACCGCCGACGTTCGGCTCGTTTGCGTTTGCGCCGCCGCCCCACGGCACGCTCAGAGATGCGATCATCGCGCCGCGATAAGTTTTATCTTCATGCGCCTTCAAGACCATCGCCGCCATGTCGAATTGACGTTGATACTTCGCATCAACACGGCGCAAAGTTTTTAAATACTCGTGCCAACCTTGTTCATACTCTGCGCGCGCTTTAATATAACCTTTGAATAAGGATTGACGCGCATTGCGCAACGCTTCATCGGCTTCACGTCCGAAGCCAAGAGCAATCGTAAAAGACGTATCGGAAGTTTCACTATATCCTAATGCTTGTTCCGCCATCCTACCTGAATATTCAGGAGGGATTTTTGCGACCTGCACGACATTACCATCAATAGCGCGCACGTATGTTTGCTCAAGACGATTGCTTCGCCGTAGCTTGGTTAAACCGTCACTCGTTTCAAAGTAACCGCTAGTCGGTTGCTCAAAACTCCCAATTTGAGTTGCTCTGGAACTAAAGACGAGCGCCGAAGCTTTATCGGCATCTGACGCGAGCAACGCGCCGTCTTGCGTCCATGCCGAATCGTGCATCCCGCTATTGTTCAAACTTGGATCATAATAAACATAAATTCGGTGCGCGCCGCGCTCACGCTCATTAAATTTAACATCAATCAAAACAGTATTACGTGCTGGATCGGTCGTGTAAGTTTTCGTGATCGTGTATGCGCCGCTCTTTGCTGTGTTGATCTGACGAAAAGAAAGGGATTGCGGATCGACAACTTCAATGCGATGCGTCGCGTCTTCGCTTTCCGTTTCAACCTTGCCGTCCCGACCAACGACCACAAATTGCAACAGGCGGACGTTCGCCACGTCAACCGTCGGGTAATAAACTTCGGTCATCACGCCGTCGCGCAACGTAAACCACACTTTCGATTCAAGTGTGTTCGACGTGCCTACGCCGTCTTTGCCCGCGCTCTCCCACTGCGCATCTCTACCGGGCGCGCCCGGCGCGAGATTATTGTTTGTCGTTTGCGCGTGTGAGACGCAAAAGAAGACGAGCAGCAGGAATGTCGGAAGAATTATTTTAACCGGCAAGTTGTTTTATCCGCGACGGCGACCGAGCATGTCGAATCCGACGGCCGCCACGAGCACCGCGCCCTTCACGATATTTTGAATGTAACTTTCTACATCCAAGAGCGACATTCCGTTATCCAAGCTCGCCATAATGAGCGCGCCGACGACCGCGCCGAACACCGTGCCGCGCCCGCCCATTAAGCTCGTGCCGCCGATCACGCACGCCGCAATCGCGTCCAACTCCATCAGGTTACCCGCGTCCGGCGTCGCCGAGCCGACACGCGCCGTGTGCAAGAGCGAAGCGATCCCGACGACGACGCCCATCACGCAGAAGGCAGCGAGAATGTGTTTGCGCAGACTGATACCTGACAGGCGCGCGGCGTCGGGGTTTCCGCCGATGGCGTAAAGGTAACGCCCGAACGTCGTCCGTTGCGTCAAGAAAGCTCCGACGATGGCGACCGCGAGCAAAACGATCACGGGGATGGGCACGCCGCCCTGCGAATTCATCAGAAGCACAAACCCGATGATCAAGAGCGCGGGCAGAACGATGCGCAAAGCCGTTACGCCTATACCGGACGCCGCGAGATTATGCCGACGCCGCGCGCTGTTGCGCCGTATATTGATCCACGCAATCGCCGCAATCGCCACGACGCCGAGCGCGATGCCTACGGCAGGCGCGACGAAATCACGGCCGAGGGATTTGAACACCGGCAACACGACCGGAATTGTCGCGCCCTTCGTGAGTCCCAAGATCACGCCGCGCCATGCGAGCAGTCCGCCGAGCGTAACGATAAACGCCGGAATGTTTGCGTAAGCCACAAGGCTTCCCTGCACCGCGCCGATCAAAAGCCCGACGGCGATCCCTGCAGCAAGCGACGGCACAAGTCCGTAATCCTGTGTCATCGCCGCAATTCCACCCGCAAGTCCGACCATCGCGCCGACGGACAAATCTATTTGCCCGGCGACAATGACCATTAACATGCCAGTCGCTAATACGCCCGTGACGGCCATCTGTTGCAGCAGCTTCGAGAAATTGACCGCGCCGAGAAACAACCCGTAGGGATGCCTCTCGTCAATTGTCGCCCACTGGAAAAATACCCAGATCACGACGAGCGCAAACAACATGGTGTATGCGCGCAAGGAAGCGGTCGGAATTGCGAAGCGACCGATGCGCGTCTGCGGAGTTCCCGTTCCTTCTTCCGCGGCGGCGATGCCCGGTGGCGCAACGTCCGCCGTCATGACCGGACGATCAGTATGAGGTTCATTGGCTGAATGATCCATAAGAACTCTTTTGAATAGAGCAATGAACTTGAAGAAGACGATTGATTACCTGTCGCCTCGCGCGCTTCGCCGCTCCTTCACGCCGCGCGCTCCTGCGCGTGTCCTGTCGCGCAAGCCATCACTTTTTCCGGCGTCGCGTCAGCGCGTTTAAATTCCCCTGTCACGCGCCCCTCGTGCAACACGAGCACGCGGTCGGAGAGTCCGAGCACTTCCGGCAACTCCGACGAGACGAGCACGATGGCCAAGCCTTCGCGCGCAAGCCGGTTGATCTCACGGTAAATTTCTTGTTTCGCGCCAACATCAATGCCGCGCGTCGGTTCGTCCAGAAAAAGCACGCGCGGGTTGGTGAGCAGCCACTTGGCGAGCACGACCTTTTGTTGATTACCGCCGGAGAGCGTTCCGGCAACGGTCATAATCGAATTTGCTTTCACGCGAAGATCGCTCATCGCGCGCTCGCCCGCTGCCGCCTCTGCGTCTTCATCAGTGATAAAACGCCCCGAAAGTTTGTTTAGTCCCGCAAGCGTCATGTTATTCAGGATCGTTTGGTCGAGCACAAGTCCGAAACGCTTTCGGTCTTCGGTGACAAATCCCAACCCATGCCGGATCGCATCTGAAGGGCGAACGATGCGCGCCGCCTGACCGTCGATAAAAATCTCGCCGCTCGTCATGCGCCCCGCGTGCGCGCCGAAGATTGCCATCAGCAAATCGCTCCGCCCCGCGCCCATCAATCCCGCAATGCCCAACACTTCGCCCGCGCGCACCGCGAAACTCACGCGATCAACAAGAAGCTTTCCGCGCGCGTTCGGGTCTTCTACCGTTACGTCGCGCGCTTCAAACACAACTTGTCCGCGCGCATGATCAGCTTGCGGGAAGATGTCTCCCACTTCGCGCCCGACCATCCGCGCGATCACGCGCCGCTCGTCGAGGTCGCTCGTCTGATCCGTCCCCACCGTGCGCCCGTCGCGCAATACGGTGATGCGATCCGCCATCTGGAAAACTTCATCAAGTTTATGTGAGATGTAGATCATGCCGACGCCGCGCGTGCGCAAGTCGCGGAGTATGCGAAAAAGCGTTTCAACTTCCGCATCGGCGAGCGCGGCGGTCGGCTCATCTAAAACAAGGATGCGCGCTTCTTGCGAAAGAGCTTTGGCGATCTCGACGAGCTGTTGTTGACCAATGCCTAGCTCGCCGATTGGAATGTGCGGATCGACGCTTAAGCGCAAGTTTTTGAGAAGTTCACCGGCGCGGCTGTAGAGTTCTTCGCGGCGAATGATTCCGAAGCGGCGCGGCTCGCGCCCCAGAAAGATATTTTCGCCGACCGTCATCTCGCGCACCAGCGAAAGCTCTTGGAAGATAACGGCGATGCCTGCTCCTTCCGCCTCGCGCACGCTGCCGAAGTTTCGCAACTTGCCGTCAACAATAATCTCGCCGCCGTAAGTGCCGTGTGGATAGACACCGCCCAAGACTTTCATCAAGGTTGACTTGCCTGCGCCATTTTCACCGACGAGCGCATGCAATTCTCCCGCGCGCAAATCGAAAGACACGCCGTCCAAAGCGCGCACGCCCGGAAACGTTTTCGTGATGTTGCGCATCTCCAGCAGCGCGCCGCCGCTCGCCGTTGACATATCTCTGGCTTCCAAAACTTGAATCAAAACGCGAGAAGAAGATCGTGCTGCCGTAACGAAAAGAGCAGGGCAAGCATGAAATTATTTCCCGCCTCCGGCGTTCTTACTTGCGCCGTCGCCTGCGGCCATTGCTCGCGCGGCACGTTTTTATAAACGTCTTCCATTTTGTGGTAGCCATCTTTGATGACGGTCTGCGCCACATTGTTTTTATCCACCGTGATTGGCTCTTGCAGGATCGACGGCACATCGATCTTACCGTTATTAATTCTGTCGGGAGCTTCCAGCTTTTCGCCGCGCGCGAGTTTAATGGCGCTCTCGACCGCGCTGTAGGCAAGCGGAGTGATCGGTTTGTAGATCGTCATGCTCTGACGACCTTCGACGATGCGCTGCATCGCATCCAGTTGCGCGTCCTGTCCTGTAACGATCACGTTCTTCGCGCGGTCGCCGAGCGCTTGCACCGCGCCACCGGCCGTTCCGTCGTTCGAGGCAACGACCGCCTGAATGTCGCCGCCCGTTTTCGTCACCGCATCCTCAGTAATGCGCAACGCTTCATCCGCCCTCCACTCCTTCGCAAACTGATTAGATATTACTTTGATGTCGCCGCGGTCAATCGCGGGTTGCAAAACATTCATCTGCCCCTTGCGCAGGAGAATTGCGTTGTTGTCCGTTTGCGAACCGCCGATCAAAACGTAGTTGCCGCGCGGAGCATGTTCCAGCGCGTAACGCGCTTGCATCTCGCCGATTTTTTCGACTTGGTGCGAAACGTAAAGGTCAACATCCGCGTTTTTGATCAAGCGGTCGTAGCTAATGACGGGCACACGTTGCTGATGAGCCTTCTCGACGATTGAACGGGCGATCTCGCCGTTGTGCGGCGCGACGATAAGTACGTCAACGCCGCGCGTCAACATACTGTCGCACTGGCTGATCTGTCGCGCATCGTCGCCGTTGGCAACTTGCACGTCTAAGTCTGCGCCGAGTTCTCTGGCGCGCGCCTCGACGAGTTGCTTGTCGCGCTGCCAACGCTCTTCCTTGAGCGTGTCCATCGAAAAGCCGATGCGCACCTTGCCGCCCGCGCCCGTGTTGCTGCGCGGCGCGTTCTCGTTCGTGTTCTGCTGCGGCGCGCTGACGCAGCCTGCAATCGATAATGTGATGGCAATCAAAGGAATTGAAAGCTGTCTGGCGAGTTGCATGAAATTGGTCATCCCTTCTTTTACATTAGATGGATTCATATCAACCGAGGATAAAGAGAAGCGCGCCGAGAAGAGACGAGCAAAACTTGTGACACCGAGCGCGCGAGCATTGAGCTTTCGCCAACTCTGTAAATCTTGAGAGAAGCTTTTTAGTTTACGCTTCCGAAGCTCAATTCGGAAGCGCGCACGACAAAGACAAACAAGAACTTCTGTTGATGTCTCTAGCCTATCAAATTTGGCGAAAATTAACATTGAAAAACTTAACCTCAAGTGGTAGCGTGACCTAACCAAAAGAGAGTTGCGTTTTTCTGCTTCCAAAGAGGATGCTGCTGAAACTGTCGAGAGATTCAGGAATCTGACGGCGCAGCCCGTCACCCGATTTTTCTTGAATCACAAACGGCGACGAACGCCAAAGCATTTCTAACTTAAGACTCCGCGCGAACTGTGCTTCCCTTAGTTGAACTCCAAAGAGCGAGCACAGGATGGACGCCAGCGAGTTCCCCTGCTCAGGAGGATTTTTGTCATGCGTCGAATTCTACCCGTTTTCCCCCGCGCGTTTTTCTGTTTATTGATCGTCACACTATTTTCCGTCGCTGCTAACGCGCAGTTTAAAGCCAGCTTGCAAGGTACAGTAACTGACCCCGCAGGCGGCGTCGTGCAGGGCGCGACCGTCACGCTCACTAACAACGAAACACAACGGACTCAGACGGCGACAACTAACGATGAAGGATTTTACCGTTTTTCTGCTTTATCGCCCGGAAGCTACACTGTGACAGCCGAGCAAACCGGCTTCAGGAAGAGCGCGGTCGAAAACTACAATATTAAGGCTGAGGAAACGCAAGGACTTGATCTTACCCTTTCGACCGGCGAAATCTCCGAGACGGTAACGGTGACAGGCGAGCAGGCGCAGCCGCTTCAAACCGAAAATGCCAACATCTCCGCCACAATCTCCACTCAGGAAGTGCGCGGATTGCCGCAAGTCGGACGCGATCCATATGAGTTGGCCCGTCTAACTCCGGGCGTTTTCGGCAACGCCGCGCGAAGTTCAAACGGCAACTCACAAAGATTGCCAGGCGTGGAAGGGCCGGGCGGCTCGAACACGTCGATTTTCCAAACGGAGAATCAAGTTCAAATCACCGCCAACGGTCAGCGCGTATCGGCCAACAATTTTCAGATCGACGGCGTGAGCGTCAACAGCCTCGGTCAAGGCGGGGCGGCGGTCGTCACGCCGAATCAAGAATCGGTGAAAGAGGTGCGGGTTCTCGCTAACACCTACTCGGCGGAAGACGGTCGTAACTCCGGCGCGCACGTCCAAGTCGTCTCACAGAACGGCACAAACGAATTTCACGGCAGCGCATTCTTCAAATACAACAGCCCATCGCTTAACGCCTTCAACCGCTTCCCGACGCCCGAACGGGTCGAGCAGCGATTCCGGCAATTCGGCGGCAGCATCGGCGGACCCATCGTGAAAGATCGTTTGTTCTTCTTTTTCTCATATGAAGGCGTACGCAATAATAACAGCGCGTTCCGCAACAACGTCGTGGTAGAAACGCCCGAGTTCCGCGAGTACGTTAGGCGCGTACGTCCCAACAGTCTCGCGGCAAGATTATTTGGCACTGAAGGGATCGAGCCGCGCATCCAGAGCGTTGTTGTGACTCCCTGCCCGCCCGGTCTACCGCCGGGTTCCGTGTGTCAGCAAGTCGGCAGCGGTCTCGCCATCGGTTCGCTTAATCTGGCCAGGCCGACCGGGTTTTATTACGGGTTCAATCCCGTCTTAAACGGCAGCAATCAATCGGGCGGCGGGCTTGACGGCATTCCCGACATCCAATTCGTCAACTTGTTCGTTCCCAACCTCACGCGCGGCGATCAATTCAACACGCGCTTTGATTACAAGCAAGGCGAAAATCAATTCGCGCTAAGTACATACTTTACGCGCCTAAACAATCTTGTCGGAAGCTCCAACGGGCGTTCCATCGGCGACACCTCGTTCAAACCGCTCAACTCGGCCGCTACACTCACCTTCATCCGCCCGCTGACGGCGACGGCGATCAACGAGGCGCGTTTCAATTTCACACGCTTCGCCTTCAACCAAGTTGATTCCTCCAGTACGGCGAACTTCGGCATCCCATTCTTCAACATTTTCGACTTCGACACGCCCGTGCGCTGCTGCCTGAACATCGGGGCCGAACGCACTGACACTAACCCCGGCATCTTCGCGCAGAACACTTATGAGTTCAGCGACACCGTGACGGTCGTGTTGGGCAACCACGCGGTGAGGTTCGGGGGACTGATTCGCCGCGAGCAAGACAACAACAATCTGCAGGGCGGCGCGCGTCCGTTGTTCCAATTCTCATCGTTCTTCAACTTCGCAAACGACGCCGTGCAGTTTGAATCCATCGACATCGACCCGCGCACTGGCGGGCAAGCCATAGGTCAGCGTTATTTTCGCACTGGCGATTACGCCTTGTTTGTGCAGGATGACTGGAAAGTTCGTCCAAACCTTACGCTCAACTTAGGCTTACGCTACGAATACTTCTCGCCTCTGTCGGAGAAAGAAGATCGCCTCAGCAACTACCTCTTAGGCTCAAGCGAACTATCGGCCGGAATCCCCACGGGACGCGTCCAAGTCGTCGACCGGTTGTTCGAGCCGGATCGCAACAACTTCGCTCCACGTCTCGGCTTCGCTTACAGCCCGAATTTCGGCGAACGCTTCGGCGGACTTCTTAACGAAGGTCGCGCCGTGATCCGTGGCGGCTTCGGCATCGCTTACAACCGCATCGCCAACAGTGTGCTGTC
>JACDAW010000528.1 GCA_013695245.1 Pyrinomonadaceae bacterium
ATCCTCGCTAATGCTAATCCATCAAGCGTTCTGGCAACACTAAGATCATCAACACCTAATATGCGTTCGTAAATTGCCAGCGCGCGCTCGTGAAGCGACGATGCATCTTTATACTTTTTCTTCGCCCGATAAAAGGTCGCAAGATTATTGAGCGCAGCGGCGACGAGCTGGTGCTCCGATCCTAACTCCTTCTCACGGATTTCTAAAATTCTTTTTGCGACCGTGATCGCTTCATCATACTTTCCTTGTGAGTACAACTTTACGGACTCGGCATAAAGACGATTGGACTCCAAAAGCGCGCTGGATTGTGCCGCGCTTCCCTGCATACCCGTTTGATTATTGGCGGAAGGTGAGCGGCTTGAACCTGTTTGAGATTGTGAGGTAACGATTGGGAATAAAATGATCAAAAGCGCGAGGAACTGTCTTTTCATATTTTGCTCCTTTAAATTATTTCTTCGGTGGCTTGCTCGGCCTGATCTCAACGCGGCTCGGTAAGCTTCTCTCATCGTGATGCATTAGATCGAGGCAGACGCGCGCGATGTCTTCCGGTTGCAACTGCCAGCTTTGCTCGTCGCTCGGCGTGTCGTTGTTGAAATAAGTGTTGACCGAACCCGGCATGATGTAGCTCACCTTGATGCCGTCTTCGCGCGCCTCTTGCATCAAGGCTTCACTGAAGCCGTTAAGGCCGAACTTCGAGGCGTTATAAGCCGCCATCTGCGGGTGGGCGTTTGTTCCGGCGAGCGACGAGATGTTGATAATGTAGCCGCCGCCGCGTCGCTTGATATGCGGTATCGCCTCATGGCAGCAATAGAAGACGCCGAACAGATTCGTTTCCAACACAGCGCGAAAATCTTCCGGCTTCATCTCTTCGACTTTGCCGAAGATGCCGACGCCAGCATTATTAACGAGCACATCAACGCCGCCAAACTCCGAAACTGTATGCTCGATTAGAGCCTTAACTTCATTGTAATCGCGCACGTCGCACACCGCGCCCGTGACGTTTCCCTCGCCCGTCTTGCTCAATTCATCAACCGCCTTTTCCACCTCTCCGGCGTTTCGCGCGCTGATGCAAACGTTTGCTCCTTCATGCAACAACGCTTCAGCGATAGCGCGCCCAATACCTTTCGTGCTTCCCGTCACGATTGCCGATTTGCCGTTTAAGTTCATCTTCACCCTTTCTGATATGGATTAGCGAATAGAAGCAATCTCACGAATTTATCTCTGTGCTCCTCCGCGTCTCTGCGGTGAACTAACCTTCATTAACCACAGAGAGTAAAGACTGAACAATAAATAAAAGCTGCTTTCATCCGTCCACTATTTACTTCTCATCTAACCTCTTGCGCAACACCTCGTTGACCAACTGCGGGTTAGCCGTTCCCTTCGAGCGCTTCATCACCTGCCCGACGAAGAAGCCGAAAAGCGTTTCCTTACCCGCGCGGTATTGCGCGAGTTGTTGCGGGTTCGAGGCGATCACGTCGGCAACGAGTCCCTCGATCTCGCCCGCGTCGCTCACCTGCTCAAGACCGCGTTCACGCACAACCTCCTCCGCGCCCTTGCCCGTCGCAAACATCTCGACCAACACTTCCTTGCCCTGCTTCCCGCTAATCTTTTCTTCATCAATCAAATGTATAAGACGGCCTAGTTCTTGCGCGGAGACGGGAGATTCATTGATGTTTAACTTGGTCGCTTCCAATTCACGCAGCAATTCCGATCTGATCCAGTTGGAAGCGGCGCGGGGGTTTCCTGCGGCTTCGGCCGCTTGTTCGTAGTAATCGGCAAGCTCGCGCTCAGAGGTGAGTTGCGCCGCGTCGTTGAACGAAAGATCGTAGGCTTGCATGAAGCGTTCGCGGCGCGCGGCGGGCAACTCCGGCATCTCGCGGCGAACTCCGTCAATAAATTCATCTGAGACGACGAGCGGCGGAAGGTCTGGTTCGGGGAAATAACGATAATCGTGCGCTTCCTCTTTCGAGCGCATCACGCGCGTCTTGCCTTCGCGCTCATTCCACAAGCGCGTCTCCTGTGTAATGCGCCCGCCCGCTTCCAAAGTTTCGATCTGTCGCTCGATCTCATATTCGATTGCGCGCTGCATGAAGCGCACGGAATTTAAGTTCTTCAACTCAACCTTCGTGCCGAAGTTCTCATCGCCCACTTTCCGCACCGAGACGTTCGCCTCGCAACGCAGATTTCCCTTCTCCATATCTGCATCGCTTGCACCGACCCAGCGCAAAACTTGTCGCACGTGATTAACGTAATCGTAAGCCTCCCACGACGAACGAAAATCCGGTTCGGTGACGATCTCGGCAAGCGGCGTTCCGGCGCGATTTAAATCAACGTAAGAATACTTATCCGTGTCAGGCAAACCTTCGTGCAAATTCTTTCCGGCGTCCTCTTCAACGTGCATTCGCGTAATGCGCACCTGCATGGGTCGCCATTCGCGCACGCGCCCCGCTTCGTCGCGCACGGCGGTTATTACATCCAACTGACCATGTTCCGAGAACGGACGATCAAATTGCGAAATCTGATAACCCTTCGGCAGATCAGGATAGAAATAGTTTTTGCGAGCGAAGATAGATCGCTCGTTGATTTGCAGCGTAAGCGCAAGCGCGGCGCGGGCGGCGAGTTCGACGACGCGGCGGTTTAATACCGGCAGCGCGCCGGGCAGCCCCAAACACACGGGACAAGTGTTGGCGTTCGGCTCGTCGCCGAAGCGCGTGGCGCATGAGCAGAAAATTTTCGTTTCGGTGCTCAACTGCGCGTGAATCTCCAAGCCGATCACGGCTTCCCATCCGTTTTTCATATTTTCGATTTTTAACCGTTGCTTTGCGATTCAAAGGACATCCGATTTCAGCTCGGCAAAGACCCGTTTTTTAAAAACTGAAATCGCCAATCTAAAATTCTCTTAGCGTCTTAACCATCCGGGCAGCGCGCCAGCGCGACGGGCTTCTTCCTCAAGCGCGTTCCAGCGCGCCTGCAAGTTAGCGCGCGCGGCTTCACGTTCGCGTAAACGCGCGAGCACAACGGTTTGATCATACGTCGCATAATTTAACGGCGCGGCATAAACGAAACTGTTCGGATAGGAGTACGGCGGAAGAATTATGCGACGTTGGTACGTGTTAACATTATTCCCGGCGCCGAACACAATGCGTCCGCGCGTGCTGCCGCCTCCGAATCCGATCCGGCCATACACTTGCACGCCCGCTCCGTAAACAGGCGGATAAAAATTTGAATAAGAGTTTATGAAAATCGCGCCCGCGTTGTTAAATGAAAGGGCGTTCGTTTCATCTAAGCTCCGGCGAAGGTAATTGATCTCGGCATCAAGCGCGGCGATTTCAGTGCGCAGGGCGTCGGCTCGACTGCGCCAGTAGGTTTCTTGTTGTCGCTCGCTTCCTTCGCTTTCTTGCTGCCGTTCGCGCAGTCTTTCGGTTTCTTCTTCGGCGCGGCGGCGCAACTCTTCCAGCGAAGGCAGATTGAGTTGACGACGGCGACGCTCGTAATCCTGTTCGCTCGCTTCGCGCGCGCGACGCATCGGCTCAAAATCGCGGTTCGTTAATGTGCGCGCGGACTGACGTCTAATGATGTTTGAAGATTTGGGATTGATGTTAGAGGATGTTTGATTTTGCGCGCCCGCGCGTCGCAACAAACTTCCCGGCGCTTCTCCGTTTGCCCGTTCGGTGGCGGCGATGTCAATGTTTGCTAAAAGCAAGGTGACATTTAAATTGGGCGCGGCCTCGTAGCTAAGCGTGCCTTCAGAGATCGTAAAACTGTTCGGAATCTCGATTTGACGGCCGCTCCGCATCACGAGCGTGTAAGCGCACACGGCGACTGGTAAGATAAGCACCAACATCATTGAAGCAGCTATGCGTTGACACATTGTGGCGAGTGTTTTGTTCCCGCTCAAGCTGCTGTTTTTAATGTTCCTTCGGTAAATCATTTCCCTTATCGTTCCTTGTAGAAATTTCTTTCAGGGAGATTGTAAAGAGTATAACATTCGCCAAAACGGTCGCTCAACAAAGGCGTGCTTCGCTTTGCACTCTATTCGCCTAAACTTATTCTTCAACATAGAAAATGAAGCAAGGCTCGTTTCAAAATTTAATTTCCGTAAAGCTACACCTTCTTCGATATGCTTATCCATTACAAACCGTTATCCTACACAGTATTTCTTGAACGACTATAGGCAGAGCGTGTAGATTTCACGTTTGCTAATTTGATTTTACGGACAGAGGAGATTTTACGGCGATGATTAAAACCATTGAGTGGACGGACGAAGGTGTGCGCATGATTGACCAAAGGCTGCTTCCTACCGAAGAGAAGTATCTGATGCTGCGCTCCTTTGAAGAAGTGGCGGAAGCGATCAAAGACATGGCTGTTCGCGGCGCGCCCGCCATCGGCGTCTCGGCGGCGATGGGAATTGCGCTCGGCACAAAGCAAGCGGTCGGCACTTCCGTTAATGATCTGCAAGAAGATTTTGATTACATCTGCAATGTGATGAGCCAGACACGCCCGACGGCCGTCAACCTTTTCTGGGCGATTGAGCGAATGCGCGCGGCGTTTCAGAAAGCGATGATTGAAACGAAGGACGTGGAAGAAATCAAGCAACGTCTTGTTGAAGAAGCACGAAAGATTTTCGACGAAGACCTCGCCTCCAATCGCGCAATAGGTCGCTTCGGCGGCGAACTCATTCCCGATGGCGCAACCGTCCTCACACACTGCAATGCAGGCGCGCTCGCCACGGCTGGAGACTACGGCACTGCGCTAGGCGTAATACGCGGCGCGCGCGATGCGGGCAAACGCATCGCCGTTATCGCCGACGAGACACGTCCATTCCTACAAGGCTCGCGCCTGACAGCATGGGAACTTGCTCAAGATTCCATCCCTGTAACGATCATCACCGACAATATGGCGGGGCACGTAATGAAACAGGGCAAGGTTGACGCCATCGTCGTCGGTGCCGACCGCATCGCCGCCAACGGCGACACCGCCAACAAGATCGGCACATACATGGTCGCCGTCCTCGCCCGCGAACACCGGATTCCTTTCTATGTCGCCGCTCCCATCTCAACCATTGATCTTAACCTTAGTTCCGGCGACGAAATACCAATTGAAGAACGCGGACACCGCGAAGTTACCCACATCCGTGACCAGCGACTCGCACCGGAAGGCATCGAAGTACATAACCCAGCTTTCGACGTTACCCCAAATGAATTCATCCATGCCATCATCACCGACAAAGGCGTTGCACGCGCCCCTTACATACAGACGTTGCGATTATTATCTCGGGTTTAAACTTTTTGTATTCTTATCAATAAAACTCTAGCAGCAGATAATGATATTATCACGCACAATGCTCGATAATATACCTATATTGTCGTATTATCACGCACGATGCGTCTTAATCAGTAGATATGCCGCTTCACAAAAAGACAACGCAGCCGTGTTGAGCAATAATGTAAGCTGAAGAAAAAGAATGGCGCTTGTTGAATGTTTCCATTAACGGGCGGCATATCAACTCATTCAACCGGACTCGCATTGAGCGAGCCTTTTATCAATGAGGTTGATTGCTCGCCGGTTAATTCGGGCGTTCGGCGATTAGCGCGAGGTGTAGATATGAAGATAATACTTGCCATACTGTTAATAGCCATGCCAACGGTGGCGCAAACCCGCAGCGAGTTTCGTCAGAGATATGAGTCCCCTAAAGTCGGTATCTATGTGGTACGTCCGGGCGTAATCATGTCTGTCAAATTTGGGGACGGTTCCTTGTGGAAGGATTATGCTTGCGAGGCTATTATCAAACCTAAATCTTCACTGACTCCAAACGCTGATAGCTCTGAAACAATATCTGCCGAGTTGGTCGCGGAGATTATTGATGAGGTTGTGGCGGTCGCACAGCGTGGAAGACTTATCAACGAACTAAGTGTGAATGGTGGTTGCAATGGATTGAGAATTAGTATTTACGAGAATGTGACAATCAGCCGCGCTACCAGATGTAAGCAACAAGGAGGCGGCACATATCAAGCATCAATAAAGTGGAAAGCTGTTTGGTGTAAAAATAACAAGAACTAACCTCTAAAGATGACGGCATCGCCGAACAAGTCGTTGGAGATGACTCTTTAATCGCTTCGCTCTTAAAGAGCATCTCAACTCCAGCGTTATACCGCTTCTCTTTGGGGTAAGCTTGATGAATATATCTGACCACGAAATTGAATTCTCTGAAGACGACCTGAAAGAAGTGTTTGGTCTGTTCTCTAGTCCAACCGAACACGAATTGCAGCA
>JACDAW010000531.1 GCA_013695245.1 Pyrinomonadaceae bacterium
GCACCCGTCGGAGCAGAAGGTGCAGGTCGTAATTGTCTGTGACAACTCCCACGGCCGCGCCTGATGACGGTAGGTGGCGTCTAAGAGCGTGCCCGTCGGGCAGACTTCAATGCAGTTGCCGCACTGCGAGCAGTTGAGCCAACCGCCGTAAGTTCCGATCACGGTGTTAACACCGCGTCCGCCTGCTTCAATCGCATCCTCGCCCATCCACTCGTCGCAGACGCGCGTACAGCGTTTGCACAAAATGCAGCGTTGCGGATCATTAGCGACAACAGGCGAAAGATATTTCTCCGGCGCGTAGTTTTTTCTTTCGCGGAAACGTTCTTCCAGTCCGCCCCAATCGAACACCATCTCCTGCAACTCACACTCGCCGCCGCGATCACACACAGGGCAATCGAGCGGGTGATTCGCTAAGAGAAACTCAACCATGCCGCGCCGAGCTTTTTCGATTTCGTCAGACTCGGTTGTGACAACCATCCCGTCCGTGCATGTGATCGTGCAAGAAGTTTGCAACTTCGGCATCTTCTCGATGCGGACGAGACAAGTGCGGCATGAAGCTTGCAGCGCCAGATCGGAGTAGTAGCAAAAGCTTGGAACGGAGTGCCCGTTTGTGCGGCACACATCAATGAGGCGCGCGCCTTTTTCAACTTGATAGTCAGTGCCGTTAATCGTGATTTTAATGGACTCAGTTGACATCTTCTATTACCGATTTGAAAACCATCCGACAAGGTAAGCAATTAGTAAAACCAACGCTCCTAAAATAGGCGGAACATAATGGATGACCGAGTTCCACGCGCCGAGCGTTCTAAACAGCGAGCGATTGCTTCTCATTAGTTATCACCGCTTTGCCTAATCCGCCGCGATAGATTCGCGCGTTTCAAGCATCGGCGCGAGATGGCGCTTAAAGTCTTCGGGAAACTTCTTGATCGCGGATTGAATCGGCCACGCCGCCGCGTCGCCCAGTGGACAAAAACTCTTTCCTTCGATGTTGTCGCACAAATCAAGCAATAGTTGCGCGTCCTCTGGTTGACCTTCGCCTTTGGCGATGCGCTTGAAGACTTTCACGAGCCAATCCGTGCCTTCACGACACGGCGTGCACCAGCCGCAGGATTCATGCTTGTAAAAATCGGTGAGGTTCTTTGTTGACTCGAAGATGTCAACCGTCTCGTCCATCACGATGAAGCCGCCAGAGCCAACCATCGAACCGGCTGCGACAAGTCCCTCGTAATCCATTCGCACGTCTTTGCCTAAGATGTCGGACGCGGGCATGATATAGACGCTCGATCCGCCGGGAATCACCGCCTTTAGCTTCCGGCTGTTCGTCATCCCCTGACAGTCTTCCATAATGAACTTCTCCATGTCGTCGTAGCCCATCGGAAGTTCATACACGCCGGGACGATTAACGTGCCCCGAAACAGACCACAGCTTTGTGCCGCCGCTCTTTTCCGTGCCGAGTTTTTGATAAGCTTCGCCGCCCATCTTGATGATGTCGGGAACAGCAGTTAGTGTCTCGACGTTGTTAACGACGGTCGGGCAACTATAGAGTCCGGCGACGGCAGGGAAGGGCGGCTTCATGCGCGGGTGTCCGCGCAAACCTTCGAGCGAATTAAGCAGCGCGGTTTCTTCGCCGCAGATGTATGCGCCCGCGCCCGTATGCGTGTGAACTTCGCAGGCGAAGTCAGTTCCTAAAATCTTTCCGCCGACGAGTCCCGCTTCGCGTGCTTCGGCGATGGCGCGATCCATGATCTCAATGAGGTAACGATATTCGCCGCGCGTGTAGATGTAGCACGTCTTTGAGCCAAGCGCGTGGGCGGCGATCAACATGCCTTCAATGAGCATGTGCGGATCGCGCTCCATCAAGTAGCGATCTTTGAAGCTGCCGGGTTCTGATTCATCGGCGTTGCAGACGACGTACTTCGGCTTCGGCGAATCCTTCGGCACAAAGCCCCACTTCATACCCGTAGGAAATCCGGCGCCGCCGCGCCCGCGCAGAGCGGATTTTTTAACTTCCGCGATCACGTCGTCGGGCGACATCGTTAAAGCTTTACGCAAAGCTTCATAGCCGCCATTGCGACGATAAACGTCGAGCGACGTTGAATTTTCGAGACTCACGCGCGCGAGTTGAAGCGGCTCGCAGCCTATTGCACCAATAAACATATTCGTTTGCGAAATAAAAATCTGAGTGATCGAAAGCGATAAAGAAAATTACCTTACGCCATTGCTCATCCGCCCGCCACGGCAATTCTCGATGATTTCGTCAATCTTCTCCGTCGTCAGATTCTCATGATAATCGAATCCGATCTGCATCATCGGCGCAGTGCCGCACGAACCTAAACACTCAACTTCGGAGAGCGAGAACATGCTGTCCTCCGTCGTCTCGCCCGGTTTGATGCCAAGCCGTTGCGTGCAATGCTCCGTGATTTTGTCTGCGCCTAAAATCTTGCACGAGAGCGTCCGGCAAATCTGCAAGTGATACTTGCCGACCGGCTCCGTGTTGATCATCGAATAGAAGGTGGCGACCTCCCAGATGTCCGTAATGCGCACGCCAAGTTTGTCGGCGAGAAACGCAACGCCGGGCGGATCGAGATAGCCGCCGCGCTCGCGCTGCACGATGAACATCAAAGGCAAAATTGCCGAACGTTGCACCGGATATTTAGCGAGATGTGCGTCCATCTCCGCGATCACTTGCGGCGAAAACTTAGCGATCTCGTCGGGAACTTTCGCTTCCTGCGGCAACGGATTGTTCGGCGTGAATTGATTGCCCGGACTTTGAATTGGTTGTTCGCTGCTCATCAAAAAATTCTCTTCACCTGTCAATCTCTCCAAGCACAATATCAATTGAACCGATGATCGCCACTACGTCCGCCACCATCTCGCCTTCCGCCATGTGCGGTAGTGCAGAGAGGTTAACAAAGCTCGGCCCTCTGAAATGCACGCGCGCCGGTTTCGCGCCGCCGTCTGATTTCACGTAGCAGCCGAGTTCACCCTTCGAGCCTTCAATCGGATGATAGACTTCGCCTTTCGGCACATCGAAACCTTC
>JACDAW010000535.1 GCA_013695245.1 Pyrinomonadaceae bacterium
GAGCAGCACCGTGTCATTGCCGAACGAATGCGAGAAGACGACGCCGCGCGAATTAACGGCGATGTCTAAAGGCGCATCGGTCGAGTAGCGGTAAGAGTAAAAGGGCACAGTGTCGAGCGCGTCGGGGATGCCGTCAGTGTTTGTGTCGCGCACGATGCGAAGTTCGTAGGAATCAAAATCCGCAATCAGCAGATCGCCGGAAGGCAACAGCGCGAGGGCGTTCGCGTTGTTGAGTTGATTGCTGCCGACGGTGACGAGCGAGCGCGAACGCGACAGGTCGAAGCCGCCCGTGAAATTATCGCGCACGAGCAGGACGACGCCCGCCGACGGTTCGTTATTCGGATCATTAGGGTTGGCGCGATTGTAATAACCGCTTGAAGAGACGACGACAAACTCACGACCTGCTTTGGATGCGCCGGAGACAACGGCTGCCGCCGACGGCAAACGGAAATCGCGCTCCAAGTCGTAAGTGTTAAATGAATCGCGCACGTAGTCGCCGTTCGCGTCGAAGCCGGTGACGAGCACGCCGGTCTGCCGGTCGTCATTTGTCGTGTATGTGCCGCGATCATCCGTCGCGGAATAAACTTCGTAGCGCGCGCCGCTTGCTCCGACGGCGATGTCGAATGATCCGCCACGCGAATCAAAGGTGGTGCGTTCGTCAGCGATTAAATCCCTGTTCGCGTCCGTGTATTGTTCGTTCGTGCCGCTTGAAGATGAGATGGCAAGTTGCGATGTGTGAAGGACGCGGGCGAGCGAAGTGCCAATGCGAATGCGCGGAAGCGCGACGAGCGGCGCAAGATTGTCGTCGCCTGAAGCGGAAGTTGCGCGCGGGCGTGCAGGCGGGCGCTCTTGAGTTGCGACGCTTTCGTTCGATGCGCGACTAGCTCTCGGCGGTCGAGGTTCGCGCGCCTGTTCGCTGCGAAGCGGCGTGTAGCCGCTTTTGAGTTCGGCCGTCGGCGCGGAAGATGCGGCGCGCCCTTGAAGCGCGCGTTGCACGTTCGGTCGAAAATTTTGCTCCGACTCGTTTTGCGCGCCCGCCGCGTGCCACGAGGAATAGATGACGGACGCCGCGACGACGGCGAAGATGAAAAGCCGCAAACTTCTAACCCGCATAAAACTTTCCTTCTCAACGAAGTAAAAATTAACCTTGAGGAGAGGTTGATGAAATTTATGCGGCTCTTCATTCTTCGCCGTCGCTTTCACGCGGGCGAAAACTTGCTCCGCATTTATTTCATCACATACTGCTCGATGAAGAGCACCGTTGCATAAAACTGGTAATCAGCATTCTTCTTTTTCGCAAAGCCATGTCCTTCGTCTTTCGCCATCAGAAACCAGACAGGCGTATTCTGCGCCCGCACGGTGCGGACGATCTGTTCGGCTTCCGTGTAGGGCACGCGCGGATCGTTTCTGCCTTGAACGACGAAAAGCGGTTTCTTGATCTGCGCGGCGTTGTTCAATGGAGCGATGCGTTCCATAAAGGCGCGCATTTTCGGATCGCGTTCGTCGCCGTATTCCACGCGGCGCAGATCGCGGCGGTAGCCTTCGGTGTTCTCTAAAAACGTCCTTAAGTTCGAGATGCCGACGATGTCAACCGAGGCGCGAATGCGGTCGCTGTAGCGCGTAGCGACGGCTAAGGTCATGTGCCCGCCGTAGGAGCCGCCCGTGACCATAATGCGATCCGCGTCCAAGTCGGGGCGCGTCTTTATCCAGTCGAGGAGCGCGCCGATGTCTTTGTAGGAATCTTCGCGCTGAAAGCCGTTGTCGAGTTTGAGAAACGTCTTGCCGTAACCGCTTGAACCGCGAATATTCGGGAAGATCATCGCCACGCCGAGTTCGTTTAAGAGAAAGTTGTTGCGACCTAAGAAGCCGGGACGCGACTGTCCTTCGGGGCCGCCGTGAATGTTGATGATCACAGGACGCTTGCCCACAAAGCGCGCGGGCGGGCGATAGAGATAACCGGAGATCGAACGGTTATCGAAACTCGACCAGCGCAAGAGTTCCGGTTCGGAGAAGTTTTCGGTGTTGAGTCCGCCGGTTTCGCTTTGCGTCCAGCGATCAATTTTCCCCGTCGAAGCGTCAATCGAATAAACGTCTGAAGTCGAGCGTGCAGACGATAGAGTGAAGCCGAGATCGCGGCTGTTCTCGTGCCACTGGATGCCACCGATCACGCCCGTTAGAAGATTCGGCACATCGCGGCGACGATTCGTTTTCGTGTCTAAAAGATAAAGGCGACTGTTGCCATCTTCATTCGTGACGAAGGCGATGGTTTTGCCGTCGGGTGAAAGCACGAACGAATCAACGTCCCATTTGATGTCGTCGGTAAGGTAAGTGTACTTCTTCGTTGCGACATCAACGTAAGCAAGACGTTGAAACTCGGAATCGAGATCGGTCGTGACATAAATGCCTTTGCCGTCACGACTCCACTGCGCGCCGCCGTAAGCCACCTTCTCGCTTCCCTTTGTGGTGAAGAGCGTCTTTTCTCCTGTCGTCGTATCAACGATCCAGAAATAGCTTTCATTCGCCGAGACATACTCGCCGACGATCAACTTCTTATCGTCCGGCGACCAATCAACTGCGCCCCAGCCGCCACCTTCGAGCGTGAGCAAGCGACGGTCGGTTTTCGGATCGGCCGGGTTCATAACGTAGATGTCAACGTCTTTACCCGTGCGGCGCGTCGAGCCATAAGCGATCAGGTCACCACTATTCGACCACGCGCCGCCCGTGTTGCGCGACTTGCCGTCAGTTAAAAGCGTGACTTCGCCGTTTGAGAAATCGTAACGGTAGAGTTGGAAAAACTCATTGCCGCCGATGGCTTTTGAAAAGATAAAGTAATTGCCCGCGCGTTTTTGAAACGATGCGCCGCCGACGGTGTCAGGAAAAAACGTTAACTGCGTGCGCGCGCCGCCGGGGAATTTAACGAGGTGCGCTTGCGCAGTGTCGGCGAAGCGCGTGCTGATGATCATTTCGCGGCGCGACGGATGCCACGAAGCGAGTCCCGCCGAGCGGAATTCGCTGTAGCGGTTAATGCGTTCGACGAGTTGAGTCGGGATCGGCGGAACGCCTTCGACGACGAGATTATCGCCCGGCGTCAAAACGCCACCTTGCGCGAAAAGATTTGCGGCGCACAGCAGCAGAGCGAGGGCGATGCGAGATAAGTTTTTCATTGAGAAACTCCTTGAGCGAGTGATTTTCGGAATAACAGAGATTCGCACCAATATACCGGAGACGAACCCGCAGTTAAAATCACGCCGCTTGGTTTTAAGAAAAACCTTTCGACATCGTCACCTGCTCTGCAATGTATGATCCCGTTCATAGACTTAAGTGATTCGCTTCAACAACCACTTTAGTGTGTTTCGTTCATCGTTGGTCGCGCGCGTCCGGTGGCTCCGCACGCGCCGGACGCGCGGGTCGTTCTTCACGCTGCGGCCGTTCTTCGCGCTGCTCGCGTTGCGGACGTTCTTCGCGTTGGGGTGGCGGATCATCGGGGCGCGTTGGCGGCGCAGGTTGTTCGCGCTCACGCGGAGGCGGCGGCGCGTCTTCGCGGGGACGCTCGACGCGCGGCGGCTCTTGTCGCGCTGGAGCTTCGGCGGGCGGCGGCGCTTCAGTTTGCGGTTCGGGCGCGGCTCTTCTCTGCTCGTCTCTATCAGGTTGCGTCCCTGACGACGGAGCATCTTCACGCGGGAACTGACGACGCGGTAGCGCCGGTCTTACGGGTCGCTCGCGGCGTTCTTCAGGCTCACTGGCGCCGTTGTTGCTGCTGTTATCGTTGCTGCTGTTATCACTTCTACTATTTCCGTCGTCGGTCGAAACCCCGCCGCGCGATGGAGGATTGCCCCGATCATCGTCGCGCGGCGGGCGACCCACGCGCGGAGGCCGCGCGGGACGTTCGACTGCGCCCGTGTTGTCTATATTTCCAACACTTCTGTCCACGCCTCTGTTGTTTGACGTAGCGTCAACGCTTGGCGAGGATGGCGGGGACAGGCGCGGTTCGCGGTTGTTGTAGAGGCGCGTGCGGCGCAGTTGATCATCGAGGGGTTGACCGGGATTGCGCGCGGCCGCGCCGGTCGCACGCTCTGGAAGCTCGCGCGCCGGAGCGTCAGTGCCAAGAGCAGGACGCGCCGGGCGCGCGCGCGGGGAGAGAACGTCGCGGTTGCCACCTCTGTTGTTTGTTGTGTTGTTTGCGCCCGTCTCAGCATCACGCGGGCGCGCGGGCAGCACGTCGGGGCGCGCAGGTTCGCTTGTCACGACGCGGCGCGCTAAATCTTCCGTTGCAGGTCGTGTGCGCATCGAGGCTTGCGTGCCGAAGTCGCGCGCAGGAAGTGTTGTGACGGCGCGAAGGTAAGCGGGGTTGGTGCGTTCAAGGTTGGCGATCTCGTCGCGGCGCAACGGAGTTAAGCGGCGATAGTTTCGCCCGTGCGGGTCGCGTTGATTATAACCGAGCGGATACCAAGCGATCTGGTTGCCGTAATTATTATTGTTGATGTTGACAAAGACAACGAGCGCGGGTCGCCAGATAGCGCGTGAAAGGGCGAGCGTGATGCGCGGCGTCCAACACCAGTTGTTATCGTGATAAACCCACCGCCCGTAGTGATAAGGCGCCCAGCCCCAAGGCTCGTCGCCAACCCACGTCCAACCATACGGCGGACACCAGCGCCATTGCCCGTAGCGATAGGGCGCCCAATTATTATAGTTGTTGATTACAGTCACATGCGGACGCCACACGTAACCGTAACGCTCGGTGTACGTCCAATCGCCGTAAGCATCGAGTTCTTCCGCGCCCCATAGATACGGATCATAATAACGATCATGATCATCGTAGCGCGAACGCGAAATTAAATACTGCTCGCGGTCGCGCGTCCATTCGTCCCAACTGTCGGAGGGCAACGCGACGGAGAGTTGCCAATCGCCAACGTCTTCGCCTGACGGCGTAAGTTCCGCCATGCGCCCGTCGCGCAGAGTGAAACCGGAAGTTTCGGAATAGATGCGCGCGCGCCCGCCATCGCGCGCCGTCAAACGCACGACGCCGCTCGGTTGTGCGTCAATGCGATATAACCCCGTTCGTTCAGCGGCGAGGGTTGTGTTCGGCGCGTCAACTTCAAAATATTCACGTTCGCGGTCGAACTTGGCGAGCCGCACCGTCGCCGTGCCTTCCGAAAGCGAAAGCGCGACGCCTTCATCACGCAAAGTAATGATGCGCAGCGCGGAATACTCGGAGACGCGCACAAAGTTGCGACGGTCGATCTGAATTTCAACGCGCGCATCACGCCTCGTGGCCAGCACATCGCCTTCGACGAGCGGCAGATTGCGCGTGGCGCGCTCCCATTTGTCGCTTCCGGCGCGGCGCAAGGTTACATCGCCGCGCAAAAAACTGATGCGCGCCACGCGCGCGCGCACATCGTAATCGTCCGCGTCTGAGGCATGAGCTTCGCGCGCAGCAAAGTTAATGAGCAGTGTGAGAAGTAGAAGTGAAAAAGCGGCGGAGACAGTTCGGGCGTTGTGCATGACGGGTTGCGCTCCTTTCTATTGAAGCGGACGAGAGAGAGAAACACGCTCGACTCTTAGGAGACGCGCCGCGAAACTTTACAGGACATACAACGAGCGCGTTTCGTAGAGAAAGCACTTGCGAGGGCTTTGAAACGGCGCGACCGCAAAGCGTGTGCCTTGCTCGCGTGCGACTAAGCAATCGTCTTGATCTTTAAGGATTTTGCGTAAACTATCGTTTACGGAATCAAGCGCGCCCGCACCTAAGCGTGCATAACCAGCACCATTTCGTGCGCCTTTGCGCGTAAAGAAATTGAAAGCGGCGTCAGTGAGGTATTAATGCTGACACCGCTTTCGGGTACACAGGCAAACTAAAATTGAGGCTTGCGTTAGTTAAAGATCATCATTTCCTTGCGCGCACGATGACGGCCGGGATGTTCTGGTCGCGCACCGCGCGATTGAAAGCGGGCAAGTCCGTCTGCATGACTTGGTTAAACCTCGAAAGTTGCGCGTCGATCTGCCGACCCAAATCTTCGTAAAGCGCGTAGGCTTGCTCGGTCGGCGCGGTGTCTGCCGATTCGACGACGCTGCTGAGCGCGGCAAGTTTGTTGTTAAGGCGGATCGGGTAATTGAGCGGGTCTTGATTGCTCTGCAACTTCGTTTGATACAACTCTTCTTCAATCGCCGCCATGCGCGTCATCAATCCTTTCGCCGCTTCGATGACCGCGTTTCCGTTCGGCTGATCTTTAACGCGCTCCGAAATTCCTTCGAGCTGCTTGCGCACGTCGCGGATAGTGTTTATTGCATCGTGCGTCTCAGTCACCTTGTCACGGATTTGCAGCAGCAGTGCAAGTTGGCGATTGAAATCTTCCTGCGTCGTCGTTAAGCGCGGATCGGCTTCGACGTTAAAGGTTTGTGTTGAGGTAACACCGTTTGCGCTAAGGCGCACGGTGTAAGTGCCGGGCGCGACGCGCGGCCCCCGCGTTGATGCCCCCCACAGAATCATGCCCGGAAAACGGCTCGCGTCCGGGTATCGCAAATCCCAAACGAAACGATTGAGTCCGGCTTCCGCAGAAAATCGCGGCTCACCTCCTCCGCCACCAAAGCCACCTTCACCTCTTTCTCCTCCTTCGCCGCCGCGCCCCGCAGATGCGCTGCCCGCTTCTTCACGCCTGCTCGTGAATCGCTTGACAACTTTGCCCGATGAATCAAGAAACTCAAGCGCGACTTCGCCCTGCGGTTTGTTGCGCAAGTAGAAATAGACGATTGCACCCATGGCCGGATTCTGCCCGACACTTGCCGTCGTCGGAATCGGAAAACTTCCGCCTGTCGTTCGGTAAGCGTCTTCGGGTTGGAAGAGTTGCGCATCCGCAAACGCAACAGACGGAGTCATTCCTTGCAGAACATTGAGATCGTCGAGCACCCAGAATGATCGCCCTTGAGTTGCGACGACGAGATCGCGGTCGCGTTTATGAACCGCTAAATCCGTAACGGGGACGATAGGAAGATTGAGTTGGAGCGACTGCCAATTCGCGCCGTCGTCATAAGACATATAAATTCCTGTCTCCGTTCCCGCATAGAGAAGCCCGCGTTTGTTCGGGTCTTCGCGGATGACGCGCGTAAACGCTCCGTCGGGAATGCCGTTTGTAATTTTCGTCCACGTCCGGCCGTAGTCAGTGGTTTTATAAAGGTAGGGGCGGAAGTCGTCCCACTTGTACATCGTCGCGGCGACGTAAGCCGTGCCTGCTTCGTGCGGCGAGGCTTCAATCGAATTGATCTGAATAAACTCCGGTATCCCGCGCGGAGTCACGTTGTTCCAATTCTTGCCTGCGTCGCGCGTGACATAAACCGTTCCATCGTCCGAACCCGTCCAGATCACGCCCGCTTGGACGGGCGATTCCATCGCGGTGAAGATCGTCGAGTAGTATTCGACGCTCGTGTTGTCTTTCGTGATGGGGCCACCGGACGAGCCTTGTTTTGATTTATCGTTGCGCGTGAGATCGGGCGAGATGACTTGCCAGCTTTGCCCTTCATTCGTTGAGCGGATGAGGACGTTGCCGCCTGTGTAAAGAGTGTTCGCATCATGTGGCGAAAAGAGGATCGGGAAATTCCATTGGAAGCGATATTTTAAAACACCTGCGCCCGATCCCATCGGGTTGTTCGGGTAGGGCGAGACATCGCGCTGCTGTCCTGTGCGGTGATCGTAGCGCGTGATGAGTCCGCCATACGATCCGGCGAAAACGATGTTTGAATCTTTGGGCGAGGGCGCGATCCAACCGGATTCGCCACCGCCCACGTCGTACCAATCGCGTTCGGTGATCGCAAAATCGGCAGAGCGCGAGGCGATGCGAACGGTCGAGTTGTCTTGCTGCGCGCCGTAGATGTGATAGGGGAAATCTCCGTCGAGGGCGACGCGGTAGAATTGCGCGGTCGCTTGATCCTGTTCCGTCCAAGTTTTCCCCGCGTTGAAAGTGACGTTTGCGCCGCCGTCGTTGCTTTCGATCATGCGCGCCGCATCGTTCGGCGCGATCCACAGATCGTGATTGTCGCCGTGCGGCGTGCCGATGGTGGTAAAAGTTCTTCCGCCGTCGTTCGATTTGTGAAAGCTGACGTTGAGGACATAAACCGAATCCGCGTTCTGCGGATCGGCGTAGATGCGCGTGTAATACCAAGCGCGTTGACGTAAATTGCGATTCTCGTTCGTTCGCGTCCACGTCTGGCCCGCGTTGTCTGAACGAAACACGCCGCCGTCTTCCGCTTCGATGATTGCCCACACTCGTTCGGGGTTGACGGGCGAGACGGTGATGCCGATTTTGCCAACTGTGCCGCGCGGTAAACCGGGATTGCGCGTGATCTCCGTCCATGTGTCGCCGCCATCGGTTGATTTAAAAATTCCGCTCCCTGCGCCGCCCGATTCCAAGCTGTACGGCGTGCGCAACACTTCCCAGAATCCGGCGTAAAGAATATTAGCGTTCGTCGGATCAAACGTGAGATCAATCGCTCCGGCTTTCGGGCTGCGAAAGAGAATGCGCTCCCAAGTTTTGCCGCCGTCTTTCGAGCGGAACACGCCGCGCTCGTCGCTTGCGCCGAAAGCATGACCGAGCGCGGCGACGTAAACGAGATCGGGGTTGCGCGGGTGAACGCGGATGCGCGCGATGTGGCGCGTGTTCTCTAAGCCGATGCGCTTCCATGTTTTTCCGGCGTCCGTTGATTTATACACGCCGTCGCCGTGCGAGACGTTGCCGCGAATCGGCGACTCGCCCATGCCGACGTAAAGCACGTTCGGATCGCTGTCAGCGACCGCGATAGCGCCGACCGATCCGGTCTTAAAGTAGTTATCGGTGATCGGCTCCCAAGTGATGCCGCCATCCGTCGTTTTCCACACGCCGCCGCCAGTCGCGCCGAAGTAGTAAATATAAGGTTGCGATGGAACGCCTGCCACGGCCGTCACGCGCCCGCCGCGATGAGGGCCGATTAAGCGCCATTTGAGTCCTTTGATCGGATCGGGGTTAGCGCGTTCGCGCGCGGCCGCCGCCTGCTGCGTCGAGCCTTGTTGAATCGTTCGTTCTTGGGGTGGATTTTGCGGCGGCGGTTGCGCAGGTGTTTGTTGCGGCGGCGTCGTTTGCTGCTCCTGCTGAGCCTGTGAAACTCCGGCAAGCGAACCTGTCATCAAGCACACGGCGAGCGTGAAGGCGAACGCGCGCCGCCAACAGTTTGATACTGTCATTTGGGGAAACTCCTTAAATTGTTTTAAGCGAAAAGAAGAACTGCTAACGAATTTCCGGCGATCATCGGTGAACCGCTTCGTAACTCTGCGACGCTTGTTCGCCAAGCGCGGACGCGGCGAGCATCACCAATGTCATCCACAGTAAATCCGCCAAGAGAAGATGAACCAGCTGCATTCCGATTGGAGCAAGCAACCACACGTTCAACGCTCCAAACGCGAGTTGGAGCAAGACCAAACCCGTGAGTATCCGCGCTAATCGCTTTGTCCCAATTTGCGGACGCGCGCGCGCCGCTATCGTCGCTGCGGCAACCAACCCGGCTCCGACCGCAATCGCAATCGCCGGATGAAAGATGCGCAGGCGCAGCAGGAAATGAGCGGCGGGCGCGAAGTCTTGTTCGAGTCCGTGTGCGAGCGAGCTGACGGGAAACAACGTATCGCCGAGCGCCGCGATTGCGCCGCTCACACCGAGCACGAGTGTTCCCAACAAACACGCCCCGAACATCCACGCTAACCCCTTCCGCCTTCCGCCTTCCGCCTTCCTACTTTCCCCCGTCGCCCACCATGCGACGAGCGTTAAGGCAGCGACGAGTAAAAACGTGTTGACGAGATGCACGGAAAGATAGACGGCGCGCGCGATTGAGGTGTTATGCGCAACGAGTTCAAAGAGCACAAGGCCTGCGCCGATCAGAGCTTCGAGCACCATAAAAACGGCCGAAGCGTAAGCCGCGCGCCGCACAAGATGCTTTGCCGGAAATCTCCGCCGCGCCCACACGACCAAAGCGATGAGCATCAGGAGCGCGATGCCGCTCGTCGCGCGGTGAGTGAGTTCGATTAAAGTCTCTATCTGCGGAGCGCGCGGCAC